>JBBQTY010000061.1:0-19113 GCA_038234445.1 Lysobacterales bacterium | reverse complement strand
CTGATGAAAAGGGCGTTGAAGTCATCGACCCATTCCCAGATCAGACCGTGCATATCGCGCACGCCATAGACATTGGCTTCACCACCAATCGGGGCAAGTTCGCCACTGGATGTCTGCGCATACCAACCGAGAATCCGATTGCGCCATGCCGGATCACTACGCGCATCGCGTCGCGTGGCATCGGCGGCGGCGACATACTCCCATTCGTGCCAAGTCGGCAGCCGCGCGTTCTCGCTCTCGCAATAGGCCTGGGCGGCAAACCAGCTAACCTTGACCACCGGCTGTTTTCCCTGCACATCGGAAACCTTCGTAGCGCCAGGCCAGTGATCGAGATAGCGCGATTCGGCAAACACCGTGGCCACGTTGTCACGCTGCCACCGCGTTTGCTTGCGCACAAAGTCGAGAAACTCGACATTGGTGACCGGCTCGCTACGCATCGCCATTGCGTCGATCTGAACGTCATTCAGTGTGCCGGCGTTGGGCAGCACGGATTGATAGCTGCCCCCCGGAATGGCGATGTAGTCGGCTGCGACAGCATTCATCGACAAGACCAGCGTGATCATTCCTGCAGCCAGCCGGGGTCCCTGCCGACTGGCTGCACGCTTCACGCTGGAGTCTGATCTCTTCATCGGTTTGGGCGTCAGTGCGCCGCACCTTCGGCACGCGGGGTTTCCTTGCGCACCTTGTCCACCTGCTCTGCGGTCACACGGCCATCCTTGTTGCCCCAACTGTTGAACACATAGGTCAGGATGTTCGCGATCTCATCGTTGTTGAGCTGGCTCATCGGCGGCATGACCGAGTTGTACTCCTTGCCATTGACGGTGACCTTGCCAGTCAAACCGTTCAGCACAAAGTGGATGGCCTGCGTGGGATCCTTGGCCAGGAAGTCCGACTTCGCCAGTGGCGGGAAAACGCCTGGAATGCCTTCGCCGTTGTCCTGATGACAAACCGAGCAGGTGCCGGTGAAGTGGGCCTTGCCTGCGGCGATCTGCTGTTCGATCGTCAGCGTTCCGCTGATTGCGGCGTCGCGCGCTTCGGTGACCGGCTCGAGGCTGCCCGACTTGTCGCCGAGGTACACCGAATCCACTTCCTTGCCCGAATAGATGGACTTGTCTTCGGGACCATCAACTTTGAGGATCGCCAAAGCGCCCTTGTTGAATGCACGGAAGATCGAATGGTCGACAATCACGTAGCTGCCCGGAACTTCGACTCGGAACTCGGCCATCATCGCGCCGCCCGACGGGATCAGCGTGGTCTGCACGTTTTCCTGATAGTGGGTGCCGCCTTCGTACCAGACCTTGTCAAAGATCTCGCCGATGACATGAAAGCTGGAGACCAGGTTCGGGCCGCCGTTGCCGACAAACAGTCGCACCGTTTCGCCGGTCTTCGCTTTCAGCGCCTTCTCATTGATCAACGAGCCTTCTGAACCATTGAACAGGACGTAAGTCGGGTTTTCATCGATCGCCTTCTGCATGTCGAAAGGCTGCAGGCCCTTCTCGCGATATTTTCCAACCGTATAGAAATCGCCCTGCATCACGTAGTACTCGTGATCAACCGGCGGCAACCCTTCCGGCGGCTCGACCAGGATCAACCCATACATGCCGTTGGCGATATGCATGCCGACCGGCGCTGTCGCGCAGTGATAAACGAACAGGCCGTGATTGAGCGCCTTGAAGGTGAACTGCGATTCGTGCCCGGGCGCCGTGAAGCTCGATGCAGCACCACCACCCGGCCCTGTTACACCGTGCAGATCGATATTGTGCGGCATTTTCGAATCGGGACGATTCTTCAAATGAAACTCGACCGTGTCGCCTTGACGAACGCGGATGAAGCTGCCCGGCGTAGTGCCGCCAAACGTCCAGAACGTGTAGCGCACGCCTTCGGAGATTTCGAGTTCGAGCTCGTGCACCTCCAGCTCGACGATGACCTTGGCTGGTGCATGCCGCCCAGTCGCGGGCGGAACTTGTGGCGGACTGGTCAAGATCGCGTGGACCGGCTCGCCCTGGGGCGGACCAAAATCACCTTTGGCCGATCCGCCGGTGTCTGCTTTTGCAACAGCGGCAGTATCTGCTGCCTTCGCGGTCGGGTCGACGCCTCCTGAGCAAGCGCTCAACATGAAAGCGGCCAAGGCCAGTGTCAGCAATCCGAATTTCATCGCAACTCCCCTCGTGAGATCCATTTGATGATCCAATGCTAGATTGCTGACCAGAAAATGGCATTGACCTTGATCAAGCCAACCCAAATGGCACGCCGTGTGGCAAGGCGCCGCAGTCTGCGCCAGACTTGATCGACGTCAAGAGAAGATTTCCAGTCACTATTCAATATACACGCGCCCGACTAAGAGGATGGCAATGCAATCCGTGGAAACCTACAACGACAAAGTTGTCCGCCAGTTCACCATTGCCACGATCTTCTGGGGCGTGGTCGGCATGACGGTTGGCTTGTTCATCGCCGCGCAACTGGCATGGCCCGCACTTAATTTCGATATTGCCTGGCTCAGTTACGGACGCTTGCGGCCGTTGCACACGAATGCGGTAGTCTTCGCGTTCGGCGGCAGCGGTCTGTTCGCGACCTCGTACTACGTCGTCCAGCGCACCTGTCATGCGCGCCTGTTCTCGGATCGCCTCGCAGCCTTCACGTTCTGGGGCTGGCAGGCGGTTATCGTGGCCGCGGCGATCACCTTGCCGATGGGCCTGACCCAGAGCCATGAATACGCCGAGCTGATCTGGCCGATCGATATCCTGATCACGGCGGTCTGGGTGACCTATGCGGTGGTCTTCTTCGGCACGATCGTCAAACGCCGGGTTCGACACATCTACGTGGCGAACTGGTTCTTCGGTGCCTATATCCTGACCATTGCCGTGCTGCACATCTTCAACAATTTGCAGGTCCCGGTGTCATGGACCGAGTCCTATCCGATCTACTCCGGTGCAGTCGATGCGATGGTGCAATGGTGGTACGGCCACAACGCGGTCGGCTTTTTCCTCACCGCAGGCTTCCTCGGCATCATGTACTACTACGTGCCAAAGCAAGCCCAGCGCCCGGTCTACTCGTATCGATTGTCAGTCGTGCACTTCTGGGCCCTGATCTCGATCTACATGTGGGCCGGACCGCATCACCTGCACTACACTGCGCTGCCGGACTGGGCGCAATCGCTCGGCATGGTGTTCTCGCTGATCCTGCTCGCGCCGAGCTGGGGCGGCATGATCAACGGCATCATGACGCTCTCGGGGGCCTGGCATAAATTGCGCACCGATCCGATCCTAAAGTTCATGATCGTCTCATTGTCGTTCTACGGCATGTCGACCTTCGAAGGACCGATGATGTCGATCAAGACGGTCAACTCGCTGTCCCACTACACCGATTGGACCATCGGCCATGTGCATGCGGGCGCACTTGGCTGGGTCGCCTTCATCACGATCGGCGCAATCTACAGCATGCTGCCCAAGCTGTATGGCCGCGAGCGCATGTACTCGATCAAGGCGATCGATGCGCATTTCTGGATCGCCACGATCGGTATTGTTCTCTACATCACCGCAATGTGGATTGCCGGGGTGATGCAGGGGCTGATGTGGCGCGCGACCAATCCGGACGGCACCTTGACCTACACCTTCATCGAGTCGGTACGTCAAACCTATCCGTTCTACGTCACCCGCGTGGTCGGCGGGCTGATGTTCCTGAGCGGCATGCTGATCATGGTCTGGAATGTCTGGAAGACCTGTCTGCCGGCCCGCGAGATTCCTCTCGTGCGCATCCCCGCGCCAGCCCACGCCTGAGGAGACGCCACGATGAAACACGAAACAATCGAGAAGAACGTAGGCCTGATGGCGACCCTGATCATCCTCGTGATCGCAGTCGGCGGCCTCGTCGAGATCGTGCCGCTGATGTTCCAGGCGCAGACGATCACCGCCGACCCGGGCGTGAAACCGTATCCACCGCTGCAACTGGCCGGTCGCGACATCTTCATTCGTGAAGGCTGCGTCGGTTGCCACTCACAGATGATCCGCACGCTGGCATCCGAAGTGCAGCGCTATGGACCTTATTCGACGGCTGGTGAGTCGGTCTACGACCGACCGTTCCTGTGGGGCTCCAAACGCACCGGGCCTGATCTGGCCCGCGTCGGCGGTCGCTATTCGGATGACTGGCATCGCGTGCATCTGATCAATCCGCGCAATGTGGTGCCGGAATCAAACATGCCGGGTTACCCGTGGCTGACCGAGTCTCTGGTTGATCCGAAACTTGTGGAAACCAAAATGCGTACGCTCGCCTGGATGGGTCATCCATACACCGAAGCGGACTTCGCAGGCATCAAGGATGCCGTGGTTGGCAAGACCGAACTGGATGCCGTGATCGCCTTTCTGCAAGGGCGAGGGGTCAAATCCAATGACACGCCAACGGAGGTGAAACCATGATTTCCGGAATCCTCACCGCGATCCTTCTGGTCACCTTCATCGGCCTCTGGGTCTGGGCCTGGAGCCATCGCCGTCAAAATGATTTCAGCGAAGCGGCAAACCTTCCCCTGGAAGAATCCCCGGCCCAGGCACAGGAGAAAGACGCATGAGCGGCCCGTGGAGCTGGTATGTAATGGTGCTGGTCACGCTCAACATCATTGGCCTGATCTGGCTATTGATGGCCACGGCTTCAAGCAAGCCGGTCAACGACAAGCCGATCGGCGAAAGCATGGGCCACGTCTGGGACGGCGACCTCGAGGAACTCAACAATCCGTTGCCGCGCTGGTGGCTTGGCCTGTTCATCATCACTTTCATCTTCGCGCTCGCTTACCTCGTTTTCTATCCGGGGTTCGGCAATCTGGCCGGCACACTGGGCTGGACATCGGCGAATCAAGTGCAGAGCGAACTCGACGCGAACCATGCCAAGCTTGAATCGTTGTACGCGGGTTTCCGCGGCCAGCCGCTTCGGGAATTGGCCGACAATCCGGCGGCGGTCAAGGTGGGCCGCAATGTGTTTGCCAACAACTGCGCCGCCTGCCATGGCTCGGACGCGCGTGGTGCAACTGGATACCCGAATCTCGTCGATGCCGACTGGCTGTATGGCGGCGAGCCCGAGACCGTACTCGCGACGATCATGGGTGGGCGGCACGGTCTGATGCCTTCGATGTCCGCGACCCTGCCCGGCACCGGCGTCGAGGAAGTGGCCAACTATGCGCTGAGCCTGTCCGGACTTGCGCATGACAATCGCATGGCCGCAGCAGGCAAGCCGAAATTCGAGACGATCTGCGCGGCCTGTCACGGTGTCGATGGCAAGGGCAACCACGCCATCGGCGCACCGAATCTGACCGACGACATCTGGCTGCATGGCAACGCGACGCTTGATGGCATCCGCAACACGATCATCCACGGCGCTAACGGTGTGATGCCGGCATGGGGGCCGATCATCGGCGAGGATCGCGCGCGGCTTGCCGCGGCGTGGCTGCTCGCGCAAGGCAAGGCGGCCTCCGTTGCGGATCATGACGATGACGAATCGGATAGAGAGGAGCCTCACGAATGAGCACGTATCGACCGCCGACCGGCGCGCTGCGCCCGCATGAGGAATCGCCAAAAGACACGATGCTCCGGCGCTATGGCGCGGTCGTCTGGCCATCGTTCTTCGCCGCCGGCGTGGCCACGATCATGTTCTTCGCGATCGTCGATCCGCTGGACCTCGCAACGATTACCTGGCCCGATATCCGGATCACGCGCCTGACCGGCTATTCGATCGGCTTCTTCATGTTCTGGCTGTGTACGCTTTCGTCCTGCTTCTTCACCGCCATATTCATCGCGCCGCCCCTTTCAGAACGGAAGTCCGAAATTCATCGAGATGGACGTGATTGATTCCTGCCGATGTTCGGCTGGTGGCAAGGATGCGGATGGGTTGAAGGGTGACTCTGCGGTTTCGTTGCGCTTGAGAACTCGGAGGCGAGGAGCCACGTTTTCATGCCGTCACTCGTCTTTCCTGCCCATCGACCAACTCGGGACGGGCTCGGCTTCGCCGAGGCATGGGTGCCGCGCGACGAAGGAGCGTGCTTTAGATGCACAAATTCAAGAGCGGAGGCGCTGGGCTCCTGCCTGCGCAGGAGCGACGGAAATTGGGCAAGAGCGAATTCAACGACTGGAATCTCGTACCTCGGCGAAGCAAAAACCGAGTCGCAATCTCTCGCTCGCTGCAGCGTCATCAGCGATTTGGCCGAATAGAAGAAACAATCAGGTGGGGTCTGTCCAATGACCCACTCCAAAAAAATCGACATCGCGGTCATTGGTAGCCCGGACTCCCTGTACGCCAAGGAACCCAAGGTCTACCCGCGCGAGATTGATGGTCGCTTCCAGCGTTGGCGGATTGCGGCCGTGTTCTGGCTGCTCGGCATGTTCTACGCATTTCCGTGGATCAGCATCGGCGGGCAGCAGTTGGTTCTCTTCGACCTGCCGGAACGCCGCTTCCACATTTTCGGTCTGACCTTCTGGCCGCAGGATTTCTACCTGCTGACCCTGCTTTTGATCATCGCGGCGCTGACCCTGTTTTTCTTCACCGCTTTGGCCGGACGTTTGTGGTGCGGTTATGCCTGCCCGCAAACCGTGTGGACCGAAGTGTTCCTGTGGACGGAGCGCAAGATCGAGGGCAACCGCAACGCACGCATGCGTCTGGACAAGGGACCGTGGAACCTCGACAAGCTGTGGCGCAAGTCGGCCAAGCAGTTTGTCTGGATCACCTTCGCGCTGTGGACCGGCTTTACCTTCGTCGGCTTCTTTACGCCGATCCGTGAACTCGGTGGCGAGGTCGTAAGTGGCGGACTCGGTGGCTGGGAGACCTTCTGGATCGTGTTCTACGGCTTCGCCACCTATGGCAATGCCGGCTTCCTGCGCGAGCAGGTGTGCAAATACATGTGTCCGTACGCGCGTTTCCAGAGCGCGATGTTCGACCGCGATACCCTGGTCATCAGTTACGATCCGGTGCGCGGTGAGCCACGCGGTCACCGCAAGCGCGACGTGCCACGTTTCGTTGCGACCGGCATCGCATCGACGATCAGCCAGGCACTCGACGAGACCTTGCCTGAAGGCCAGCAGCGCTCACTCGGCGACTGCATCGACTGTCTCGCCTGCGTGCAGGTTTGTCCGACCGGTATCGATATCCGCGAAGGTCTGCAGATCGAATGCATTGCGTGTGCCGCGTGCATCGATGCCTGTGATGCGGTGATGGACAAGATGCAGTATCCACGCGGCCTCATTCGCTATACGACCGAGAATGCGCTCGTCGGCAAGCCACGACGCATCTTGCGCCCACGGACGCTGATCTATGCGGGCATTCTTTCGAGCATCATCCTGGCGTTCCTGCTGCTCGTGTGGACGCGTGACTCGGTGATCGTCGAGGTGTTGCATGACCGCAATGCCTTGTTCCGCACGATCAGTCACGGGGCGATCGAGAACAGCTACAACGTCAAACTGGTCAACAAGACTGATGCCGATTCGCAGCTTTCGCTGCGCACCGAAACCGACCTGCCGTTGCGCATGATCGGCCAGCCCTCGGTTACCCTGGCGCCGAATGAAGTGTTCTCGTTGCCGCTGACCTTGCGCGCCGACGCCGGCGCAACGACCGGTCGCCAGGCGATTGCCATCGTTGTCTTCGACGCTGAAGGCAAGATCGTTGCTCGTGGAAAATCACACTTTTTCGCACCGGAATCGCCATGAACCCCTCTTCTGACACAGTTGCTTCGATGGCCTGGTATCGGGTGCCCGAACTCTGGCTGATCCTGATCCTGCTCGGTGCCACCGTGATCGGTTCGTTCGCCTTGCTGGTCACGGCCATCCGGATGCCGGACGCCCACATCGTCGTACCCAATGATGTACCGCGTCCGAGTCGGATCCCGCCAATCCTGCCTGCCGCGTCCACGCGCCCAGCGACGGAGCACGGGCACGCGTCGTGAGCGCGTCGACCTGCTTCCACTGCGGCGAAGCCAATCCGCGCGCGAATCCGATTCTTGCGACCGTGCAGGGGCGAGAGGAAGGCGTTTGCTGTCCGGGTTGCAAGGCGGCCGCGGAGTGGATCGAACATCTTGGCCTTGGCGACTATTATCGTTTGCGCAGCGAACCGGCCCTGCGAATTGCGGATCGGGAGGACTACTCGGCCTGGGATCGCCCTGCCCTGCGTCGACTGCATGTGCGCACACTGGCCGTCGATCGCGCCGAAGTCGTCGTGTTGGTCGATGGCCTGCGTTGTTCGGCTTGCGCATGGTTGATCGAGCGCGCGCTGCGCGGCATCCCGGGCATTCACGATATTGGCGTCAATGCGCTCGCGCGGCGCGTCGTGATCGACTTCGATCCTGGCCGACTTTCATTGTCGACCGCTCTGTCTGCCCTGGCGCAACTCGGCTATCGACCGCATCCACTGACCGCCGACATGCTCGATTCGCAGCGCCAGCGTGAATCGCGCGCTGCGCTCAAGCGTCTCGTCGTAGCCGGGCTCGGCACAATGCAGGCGATGATGATGGCGGTCGCGCTGTATGCCGGCGTGTTCGACAGCATTGATCCATCGGTACGCGAATTCTTTCGTTGGCTCGGCTTTCTCGTCGCGACCCCTGTGGTCCTGTATTCGGCGCAACCGTTCTTCCGCGGCGCGTGGCGCGAGTGGCGCACGCGTCATCTGTCGATGGATACGCCCGTCGCGCTGGCGATCGCCCTGATCTATCTGGCCAGCCTGATCGGCGTCTTCGTCGGCGGCCATGAGATCTATTTTGATTCGGTCTGCATGTTTGTTCTGTTCCTGCTGGTCGGGCGGCATCTCGCCTTGCGCGCGCGGCATCGTGCCAGTGATGTCGTCGATGCACTCGCGCGTTTACAGCCGGTCCTCGCCGATCGTCGCGAGGGCGATGCGTTCGTCCGCGTTGCCGTGCATGAACTTGAAGCGGGTGACATCGTGCGCGTTGCCAATGGTGCGGCGGTCCCGGCTGATGGCGAGCTGATCGGGCCACGATGTCGCATCGATGAGTCACTGCTCAGCGGCGAATCGCGTGCGCTCCCGCGCGAACCGGGGCAGGCACTGATCGCCGGAAGCCTCGTTGTCGACGGACCGATTGAACTGCGCGTGCAGCGGATCGGTGCCGATACGGTGCTCGCCGGAATCGTGCGCATGGTCACCCGCGCAGCCAGCGAACGACCGCAGATCGCGCGGATCGCCGACGCACGCGCCGCAAATTTCGTCGTGCGCGTGTTGTGCGTCACCGTGATCACTGCACTGGCCTGGTCCTGGTTCGATCCCTCACGCGCCTTGCCCGCCGCGCTCTCGGTACTTGTTGTCAGTTGCCCATGCGCCTTCGCACTTGCGGTGCCGGCTGCGCTGACCCGCGCGGTTGCGGTACTGGCCCAGCGCGGTGTGCTCGTCGTCGATGCCGATGCGCTTGAAACACTGGCGAAGGTCGATCGCTTCGCGTTCGACAAGACCGGGACGCTGAGCGAACCGGGATTCGATGTCGCCGACATCAAGGTGAGGCGCGGCACGCTTGATCAAACCCTGGGCATCGTTGCCGCGCTCGAACATGGCAACACGCATCCGCTCGCGCTGGCGTTGCGACGTCTCGCCGTCGACGCACCGCCGATGACAGCGCATGCCTTGCGTCAGATCGAAGGTGCCGGTGTCGAAGGCGAAGTCGAGGGTATCCGCTATCGGTTGGGTCGACGTGATTTTTTCCTTCTCCACACGGGAGAGGGTAAAGACGATGACGCCCTCGTGCTCGCCGATGATCTCGGCGAAATCGCGCGCTTCAACGTCAGCGAGCAACCTCGCCCCGGTGTCATCGCGCTGATTCGATCATTGCAGGCCGATGGCATCGAATGCGAAATCCTCAGTGGCGATTGCCCAGCCCGGGTCAATTTGATGGCCGCGCGATTGGGAATCACGCAACACCTCGCCGCGGCCAGGCCCGGCGACAAGCTTGCTCGTCTTGACACACTGCGCAAGCAAGGCCATGTCGTCGCGATGATCGGTGATGGCATCAACGATGCGCCCGTGCTGGGCGGGGCCGACGTGGCCATCGCGATCGGTGACGGCAGCGCGATGGCGCACGCGGTCAGCGGCATCCTGCTTTCTTCCGCACGACTCGACCGTCTGATCGAGGCGCGCGCGGTTGCACGCGAGATGGTCGTGCGACTGAAGCAAAACTTCAATTGGGCGCTGGCCTACAATCTTGCCGTGGTGCCCGTCGCTGCTTTCGGATTCGTGCCGCCATGGCTGGCCGCAATCGGCATGTCGGCGAGTTCGATCCTGGTCATTCTCAACTCGTTGCGTATTGGCAGGCGCGCGACGGCGCATGATGAAACAGCGACAGCAACACGGCCTGCCAGCGAGGCGACTGCATGAACATCATCCTGTTGTTGATACCGATAAGTCTGGCACTTCTCGGCGTCGGTGTATGGGCATTTTTCTGGGCGGTCAACCATTCCCAGTTTGATGATCTCGATACGCCCGCGCTGACGCCGCTGAGCGAGGATTCTCCGGTCGAAAGCGAGTCCATCCGCAAGTGAGTGGATCGCTGACCATCTTCGCCGCACTGTTGCTCGGCCTGCTTGCAAGCGGCCATTGTCTGCTCATGTGCGGCGGCATCTCGATGGCCCTCGGCGTAGCCACGGCCAAGGATGCGAACGGTCGGCCACGGCGCTCGCTGCTGCTCGGCTATCAGCTCGGACGAATCCTCTCCTATGCGCTGGCGGGGTTGCTGATCGGCACCGTCGGTGGAACCTTGATCGCGATACTCGACATCGATCGCGTTCGTCTCGCCCTGCGCATTCTCAGCGCGGCTGCACTGCTACTCGCCGCGCTGGTCATGCTCGGTGTCGTGCGCGATGTCGGCAGCAAGCTTGGCAAAGGTCTGTGGCCAAAACTTGCGCCGCTCGGTCGTCGCTTGTTGCCCGTATCGAATCTGCCGAGGGCGATGGCTTTCGGTGCGATATGGGGTTGGATGCCATGCGGGCTTGTCTATACGATCCTGTTGATCGCCGCGCTCAATGCCGAGCCTTTGTCGTCAGCGGCGATCATGGCGGCGTTTGGATTCGGCACCTTGCCTGCGATGTTGCTCGGTTCATGGGGCGCACCGCGCATGCTGCGCTTTTTCTCCAACACCACGCTGCGCCGATCCGCCGGATTCGTCCTGCTCGCCTGTGCGGTGTTGACGCTGGCTGGGCCGCTGTTGATCGGTCATGCGCCGTGGTTGCAGCAGTGGATGCCTTTCGATTGCGCGCCATCAATCGTCGCTGACCAGTCCTGACTCATGCTTCGTCGGCATCCGCCTTTTCGGCGAGTGCGGCAAGCGCAACCGGATCGACAATGCGCACACTGCGCCGATCCACTTCGAGCACACCCTGCGATTGCATGCGCGAGAACAGCCGACTGACCGTTTCGATGACGAGGCCGAGATAGTTGGCCAGCTCCTGACGCGTCATGCTCAATGTCAGCAGATGCGGGTCGTGACCGATACCTTCGAGACGCTCGGACAGGCTACGCAGGAAAATCGCCAATCGCGACATCGCATGCTTGCGTCCCATCATCACCGGATGCTGCATTTCGCGACCGAACTCGCGGCTCATCACGCGGAACAACTGGTGCTGCAAACCTGGCACCTTGGCTGCCACCTCGGTCAACGAATCGAACGGCACCTCGCACAGGCTTGATCGCTCCAGTGCTTCGGCCGTGCAGCGATGCCCGTCACCTGAAAGACCATCAAGACCGACCAGCTCGCCTGCGATATGAAAGCCAAGGATCTGCACATCGCCTTCGGGCAAAGTAACAAACGTCTTCAGCGACCCCGAGCGGACAACGAAAAGAGCGGGTTGCTTGGTGCCTTCTCGAAACAGGATATCGCCGCGCTCCAGCGGCAAGCGTTGCTTGACCAATTGATCAAGCCGATCCAGATCGGCTCCCCCGATCGATGCCGGAAGGCAGAGCTGATTAAGCGCACAGTCCGCGCAGGATTGGCGCAATTCGCGCAGGTTCACTATCGGGATGGCTTTGCCCATGCCGCCCACTCTGGCACAGGTTGCACCGTGACGTTGGGAATTACAGCGCCTTCGAGTAGATCGGCTTGTGCGCGTCGGCGGCCTGATCGAGGTAGGCATCGAAGCACATCGCGACGATTCGCATGAGGAATCGGCCTCGGTCTGTTAGCGCTATTCGGTCGTGCGTGAGATTCACCAATCCGTCAACCTGGAGTTCACCGAGCTTGCGCATTTCAGCAGCAAAATATTCGTTGAAGTCGATGCCGTAGTAGTGACCGAACGCGCGCGTATCGAGTTCGCCATCGCACATGAGCTGCTGGATCACCTCGGCACGAATGATGTCGTCGTCGTTGAGCAGCATGCCGCGCTGCAACGGCAGATGGCCATGGTCGATCGCCATGTAGTAGCCCTGCAGGCTGCGCGCATTCTGGTGAAAACTGCGTCCGACATGTCCGATCGAACTCATGCCGAGTCCGATCAGGTCGCAATCGCCGTGCGTTGAATAGCCCTGAAAATTTCGCTGCATCGTGCCCTCGCGCTGGGCTACGGCGAGATCATCCCCTGGCCGAGCAAAATGATCGAGACCGATATAGCTATACCCCGCCGCGCTGAGCGTCTCGATCGTCTGCCCGACCAGGGCAAGCCGCGTCGGCGCATCCGGCAGGTCGGATTCCGAGATCTGTTTCTGTGCACGAAACCGCTCGGGCATATGCGCATAGGCGTAGGTCGCAATCCGATCCGGCTGCAGGGCGATCACTTCTTCCAGCGTGCGCGCGAACTTCGACGGCGTCTGCTTGGGCAAGCCATGGATCAGATCGACACTGACCGAACGAAATCCGCATTCGCGCGCGGCCTCGATGATCTCGCGCGTCTGCGCCACGCTTTGTACGCGATTGACCGCCAGCTGTACCTCGTGGTCGAAATCCTGGATGCCAAGTGAAAGCCGGTTGAAGCCGACCTTGGCCAGCATGTGCACGGTCAAAGCATCGGCATAGCGCGGATCAACCTCAATGCCGAATTCGCGATCGGCATCGTCGGACAGATTGAACCCATTCGCGAGCGCACCGAGCAGGCGCGTCATTTGCGCAGCATCGAGAAAATTTGGAGTTCCACCGCCCAGATGCAACTGATCGACCCGACGATCGTGATCGAACATCGGCGCCGTCATTTCGATCTCGCGCAGCAAGTGGCTGAGATACTCGTCAGCGCGGCCTTTGTCGCGCGTGATGATGCGCGTACATCCGCAGTAGAAGCACGGGCTTAGGCAAAACGGAATATGCACATAGATCGACAGTGCGCGTGGAATCGGATCCTCGTTCGAGGAGCGTACGATCGTGCGCAAGTCGTCTTCGGAAAACTGACCATGGAATTGCGGCGCGGTCGGGTACGACGTGTAACGTGGCCCACGGATGTCATAGCGCGCCACCAGGTCGGCATCGAACACATGCGACACGGGATTGACGGGGCGAGTGCGGAGGGAAGCGGCCATGCCCGAATCCTGCGCGAGGACCCGCTGACCCGCCTTGACCCAGATCAATGGATTGCATGGTGGGCCCACCAGGACTTGAACCTGGAACCAACGGATTATGAGTCCGCTGCTCTAACCAATTGAGCTATAGGCCCGATACGGGATACGGCAAGAATCTTTCGTGTCGCCATACGGACGATGGAGCACCGCCTTGATCGACCCGGCTGGGATTACGTGCTGCCGAAGGACGCGATTGTAGCGGCATCAGTGCTCTTGAGCAGCACATCAGGTGAATTGGACGCGGCGCTGACTTGCCCCGACAATGCCGCTCGCCGCTCACGCCCACACTGAAACAGCACGTATGCGCATATTTTCTCTGGAAGGAAAGCTCGCAGCCGCATTGGCTCTGTGGTCGATTCTGACAGCGTGCCTGGTAGCTGGCCTGGTCACCTGGCTGCATTCCCCCGATCAGGCGGCAGTGATTGCGGTTCTGCTCATGTGTCTGCTCGGCTTGCTGCTGGCACGCACCCTGGCACGTCCGGTGGCCGCGCTGATTCGCGCGCTTTCCGGAAGCGTTTCGGCATTTGGCGATGGTGATTTCAGTTTTTCGATACGCAACGATCGCCGTGACGAAATCGGCGATCTTGTCGTGGCACACAATGAACTTGGCCGTGTGCTCCGTGAGCAGCGACAGAACCTGTTTCAACGCGAGTTGTTGCTTGACACAGTCGTGCAGAATTCCCCGACCGCGATGACTCTGGTTGAACCGGGCGGCCACGTGGTCTATGCCAACATCGCTGCGCGTTCCTTGTTGAATGGCGGTCGTACGATGAACGGTAGCCTGATCGAGTCGATCATTGCCGAAGCGCCGCCGCAACTCGCCGAGGCCTTGTCCAGTGGAACCGATTCCCTGTTCAGCGTCGAACTCAATCACGAAGAGGAAACGTTTCATCTCTCGCAGCGGAACTTCAAACTGCAGGGACGCACCCATCGCATGCTCATGCTCCGACGCATGACCCGTGAACTGTCACGCCAGGAAGTGGCCACCTGGAAGAAAGTCATCCGCGTCGTCAGCCACGAACTCAACAATTCGCTTGCACCGATCCGGTCGTTGTCGCATTCGGGCAGGCAGCTGGCCAAGCGCGGTGAACTGACGCGTCTGGAGCTCGTATTCGATACGATCGAGGAGCGCGCCTTGCATCTCGGCAACTTTGTCCAGGGTTATGCGCATTTCGCAAAATTGCCAACGCCACAACTGTCCAACGTTGAATGGCAACCATTTCTCGCCACACTCGGACAGCACTCGCACTTCCGCCTGATCGGACCGGCACCAGACGCCCCTGGTCAATTCGATCGCGCACAAATCGAACAGATGCTGATCAACCTGCTCAAGAATGCGCGCGAGTCCGGTAGCGACATTGATGCGATCGAGATCGGTGTTGAACGTCGCAGTCGTGAGCTGCGCATCGACGTTTGCGACCGTGGCCCGGGCATGAGTGAAACCGTACTCTCGAATGCGCTCTTGCCGTTCTATTCGACCAAGCGCAGCGGCACCGGACTCGGCCTGGCACTCGCGCGCGAAATCGCCGAGGCGCATGGCGGTCGCCTGCAATTGGCGAATCGAACCGATGGCGGTTTGCAAGTGACCTTCATCCTTCCGCAAGCGGAAGACCTGGGCTAACGACTGCGTTGCCTTGCGGAGCAATCCGCATCCACCTGGTAACGCACGGGCAAGGATTACCGCTGTGCGTCCACTCCTGCTAGATTGGGCGGACATGAATTCGTGGAGAGAGTGAAATGCCTGCTTCTGTTTTTATTGGCTTGGTCATCATGTTTGTCGCAGCCCTCATGCTCGGCAAACTGGTGCGCATCGTGCCCCAGGGCTTCGAGTGGACCGTGCAGCGCTGGGGCAAGTACACGCATACGCTGACGCCGGGCTTTCATCTTCTCATTCCGATCATGCAAAGCGTCGGTCACAAGATCAACATGATGGAACAGGTCCTCGACGTTCCGTCGCAGGAAGTCATCACCAAGGACAACGCGGTTGTGCGTGTCGACGGCGTGGTGTTCTATCAGGTACTCGATGCAGCCAAGGCTGCCTATGAAGTTTCCAATCTCGAACAGGCGTCGCTGGCCCTGATCATGACGAATATCCGCACCGTGCTCGGCTCGATGGATCTCGATGAATCCTTGAGCAAGCGCGACGAGATCAATGCCAAGCTGCTGATGGTCGTCGATCTCGCGACGCATCCATGGGGCGTCAAAGTCACGCGTATCGAGATCAAGGATATTTCACCGCCACGCGATCTCGTCGATTCGATGGCACGGCAGATGAAAGCCGAACGTGAAAAGCGCGCCAACATTCTGGAAGCGGAAGGTTTCCGTCAGGCCGCGATCCTCAAGGCCGACGGCGAAAAGCAGGCGGCGATCCTTGAGGCCGAAGGCAAGCGCGAAGCCGCCTATCGTGAAGCCGAGGCGCGCGAGCGTCTGGCTGAAGCGGAAGCCAAGGCGACGACGATGGTCTCCGATGCGATCGCCGGTGGCGACATCAATGCGATCAACTACTTCGTCGCCAACAAATATGTCGAAGCACTCAAGGAGATGGCGCATTCGCCAAACCAGAAGATGCTGATACTTCCGTTCGAGGCAACTGGCATTCTCGGCTCGCTCGCTGGCATCTCGGAAATCGCCAAGAGCGCATTCGAAAAGAGCCATACACCGCCGCCTCCACCGCCGCCGCGTGCGGCTCCGCCGATCATGCGCTGATCGGGAGCCGATATGGACGCGACGATTTCCAACCTTCTTTCCAGCTACGGATGGTGGCTGCTGGCCTTGCTGCTGATCGCAGCCGAGCTCGTCGCACCCGGCTATTTCCTGCTCTGGATCGGTTTGGCTGCAGGTCTGATGGGCCTGGTCATGCTGGCCTTTCCCAATCTGGTGTTTATCGTTCAGGCCATCTTGTTTGCCCTGCTCTCGGTCGGCGTATGTCTGATCTACTGGAAATACATTCGCCCATCCGCTGAACTGCGCAATGATCAGCCGCTACTCAATCGCAAAGGCGCTCGCTTGATTGGACGGCGCGTTGTTGTGGTGGATGCGATCATCAATGGCCGCGGCAAGGTCACGGTCGGCGACTCGGCCTGGCTGGCCGAAGGTGACGATTGCGCCGTGGGTACCGCGGTCACGGTGGTCGCGGTCAATGGCACCAGCCTGCAAGTGGTTGCCGATCCGAAACACTGAGCATCGAGGAACCCGTTAACCCGTTGTCCGCGAGCGTCGTGCGATCAGCCAACGTGCTTGATTGCGCTCGAAAGCATCGGCGGATGCGCTGTTCCCTTCTATAATCAACACTCCCACTTGAGGTTGAAGACATGACTCGCAAAACGATTCTCAATGAGTCGCATCGTGCGCTGGGCGCTAAAATGGTCGACTTCGGTGGTTGGGACATGCCACTCAACTACGGTTCCCAGATCGACGAACATCACGCCGTGCGCCAAGACGCAGGCATGTTCGATGTCTCGCACATGACCGTCGTTGATATGCGCGGACCGCGCACTCGCAAGTTCCTGCGCCATCTGCTGGCCAACAACGTCGACAAGCTCAAGAACCCCGGCAAGGCTCTGTATTCCTGCATGCTCAATGCCGAGGGCGGCGTCATCGATGATCTGATCGTCTACTTCGTGGCCGAGGATTTCTTCCGCACCGTCGTCAACGCCTCGACCCGTGACAAGGATCTGGCCTGGATCAATCAGCAGGCACAGGCCTTCGATGTCGAAATCAATGAGCGCAGCGATCTGGCCATGATTGCGGTGCAAGGTCCGCATGCACGCAGCAAGGCTGCATCCGTGCTCGCCGACGAGATCGCCGTAAAGGCACTCAAGCTCGGCAAGTTCGTCGCGTTGCAAGACGGTGAGTTGTTCATCGCCCGCACCGGCTACACCGGTGAAGACGGTTTCGAGATCATGGTTGCCGAAGATGCGGCAATCGAACTCTGGAGCCGGTTTGTAGCCGCAGGCATCCAGCCGGCCGGACTCGGCGCGCGCGATACGCTGCGTCTGGAGGCGGGCATGAATCTGTACGGCCAGGACATGGACGAGTCGATCACACCGTGGGAGGCGGGACTCGCGTGGACGGTTTCGCTCGATACCGATCGCGACTTCATCGGGCGATCGGCGCTGGAGTCGCAAAAGTCCAACGGCGTCACCCGCGAGATGGTCGGCATCATTATGGACGAGAAAGGCGTCCTTCGGCACGGCCAGACCGTGCTTACCGAAAGCGGAAACGGTGAAATCCTGTCGGGCACGTTCTCACCGACTCTCGGCAAGGCGATCGCCTTTGCGCGCATCCCGCCGGGCGTGCATGCGCACGTGCGCGTCGATATCCGCGGCCGAGAGGTGCCGGTGCGCGTGGTGAAGTATCCTTTCGTGCGCGATGGTCAGCCTGTTACGGCTTGAGTCACGCCCATCGCAACAGCGGCTGATAGAATCCAAATCGTTGTCCACCTCTACCCGACTCCCTATCCAGGCCAGCAGACATGAAAGAGATTCCCGGTGATCTGAAATTCCTCTCCTCTCACGAATGGGTACGCGTTGAAGACGACGGCACTGCAACCGTCGGTATCTCCGACCACGCGCAGGGCCTGCTCGGCGATCTCGTCTATGTCGAACTTCCCAACGTCGGTGATACCGCTCAAGCGGGAACGGCGTCCGCTGTTGTCGAGTCGGTCAAAGCCGCATCAGATGTCTATTCGCCTGTCAGTGGCGAAATCGTCGCGGTAAACGAAGCGCTGGCCGATTCGCCAGAGACGATCAACGAAGATGCCTACGGTGAGGGTTGGATATTTGTCGTCAAACTTTCTGCCCGCGAAGAACTCGACGAGATGCTCGATCCGGATGCCTATTCGGAGCTCATCGAGAACGAGGAAGATTGAGTCCGGCGTCGAATCGAGTTATCCCTCCGTTGACGAAGCGGACCGGAATTTCGGTCCGCTTTTTCGTTTCTGGCGTTCGAAACGGGTAAACCAGAAAAATATTTTCGCCGCCGTTGGGGCCCCATTTAGCTTCGTTTCGCTCGCTTGAAATCCACTTTCACATGCGACAACGAGCATCGCGCGCGCGTCGTGCAAGCCAGATATGAAAATCTCATCGCGCAGCGATTATGCCCGCACAGCGCGCCAATGCTAGCTATCCGAGCATATTGAACTTTTAGATTTGGACGTCCATACGTCTATACATCCAAACTTCAATGATGCCGTCAGTCGTATAAACTGGAAATTCATGAGTGCTTTTCAGCTGCATGGCGGCGTTTCGAGGGTCTTGTTTTCCGTCAGATATTTGTTGACACGCGCGACCGACAGGAATAATTTTCGCGGCAGCAACACAACGGAAACAAAAAAGGAATCATGGCTGCATCCAGATTCGTCGAACCCTACATAGAGCACGGCCTGAAATCATCGGCCGTAAGAAAAATTACGGTATCGATTCCACTGCACATTCTTCGACTACTGTCCGACGAACGGACGCGGCGCCAGGTAGCCAACCTGCGCCACGCTACAAACAGCAATCTGCTGTGCGAAGCATTTCTACACGCTTTTACTGGGCAACCACTGCCAACTGACGAGGAGTTAAGACGCGATATGGCCACAAAGAAAGCAAGTGCGAAGAAGAAACC
>JBBQTY010000060.1:0-19605 GCA_038234445.1 Lysobacterales bacterium | reverse complement strand
CAAGACGGCATTCCCTGATCGCAAGGACGCCGGCCATCTGGCCGAATCGAAGGAGGATGGTCAGATCGTGCTGGTCGCCGATACCGATATCCTCGCTGATCGGCTGTGGGTCAAGGTACAGAATTTCCTCGGCCAGAAGCTCATGAATGCGTTCGCCAACAACGGCGATTTCGTGCTCAACACGATCGACAATCTGACCGGCTCTTCAGCCTTGATCTCGATTCGCGGCCGCGCCACCTCACAGCGACCGTTTACAACAGTTGAGGCGCTCAAGCGCAGTGCCGATGATCGTTTCCGTGCGAAGGAGCAGGAGCTGCAGAGCGAGCTCAAGGAGACCGAGCAGAAGCTGGCCCAGTTGCAAAGTGCAAAAACGTCGGATCAGGCGATGATCCTTTCGCCAGAGCAGAAGTCCGAGCTCGACAATTTTGTCAAACGCAAGGCCGAGATCCGCAAGGAACTACGTGACGTGCGACGCTCGCTGGATGCCGAGATCGAATCGCTTGGCAGCCGCCTCAAGTTCCTCAACATCGTCTTCGTGCCTCTGCTCGTCACCTTGATCGCTATCGGGTTTGCAGTCTGGCAGGTACGTCGGCGCAAGTCGGCAAGAAGGGGATAAGGGCATGATGAACCAGAAGAACTTGATCGGTCTCGGAGTCGCAACCTTGGCCGTCATCGCGGTCGCGTTTGGCGTGCAGCACGCGCGTAAACCGGTCAGTGCTTTCAGCGACCAGGCGGGAACGCTGGTTGCCGATCTCGGCAATCATCTCAACGATGTCAGTCGCATCGTCGTGACTACGGCAAACAAGAATGTCGCGCTGACATTGTCGAAGAAAGACGGCACCTGGACGATTGCGGAGAAGGGCGGTTATGCGGCCGATCTCGGCAAACTGCGCGAATATCTGCTCAAGCTCGCCGACGCCAAACTGATCGAGAAGAAAACCGCCAAGGCCGATCGCTTTGCAGATATTGGTTTGTCTGATATGAGCAATCCGAAAGCCAAAGGGATTGAGGTCGAGATTGATGGTCTTTCCGCGCCAGTCAATTTCATTGCCGGTATCTACAACGCGCAAGGCGGCGGAACGTTTGTGCGACGCACGGCCGAGCAACAGAGCTGGTTGGCTACCGGCAACCTGATCCCCGAAAAGGATCCGGCCAACTGGCTGCACAAGGAGCTGGCGAATATTCCAGCCGATCGTGTCGCTTCGGTGACGATCACCCGCGCGGACGGCAAAACCTTGCGCGTGTTCAAGGACAGCGCCGCTGATGCGCATTACACGATCGCTGATGTCCCAAAGGGCCGCGAGCCATCCTCCGAGTTTGCCGCGAATGGTCTGGCCTCGGTGCTGGCCGATCTGAAACTTGATGATGTCGCGTCTGCGAAGGATGTGCCGATTCCGGACAAGGTCACATCAGTTCGCTATGCGACATTCGATGGCGTGCTTGTCGACGCGAGCACATGGCAGGTCGGTGAGAAGCACTATGTCGCAATGACTGCGTCGGAGGACATGGATCTCGCGCAGAAGCATGCCGATGCCGAACTGGCCAATGAGACTGCGGCAGCTGCAGCCGACAAGACCAAGGTGGCTGCAGAAAAGTCGGATGCAGCCAAATCGGCAGATAAGGACGAGGCGAAACCCGCGGCCGATCCAGTCAAGAATCGCGAACAGCGCTTGGCCGCCATTGCGTCCGAAGTGCAAACGCTCAATGCGAGTTTCAAGGGTTGGAGCTTCGTCCTGCCAGGCTACAAGCTCAGCAATATCGACAAGTCGATGGAAGACATGCTCAAGCCGTTGGAAGCGAAGACGCCAGAGGTCAAAGCCAAGGCGAAATCCGGCAAGTAGTTCACCGATTGTAGGAGCCCCTTCAGGGGCGAGCTTTTCGGCATTTCAGATCGAGAGCGAACGCTCGCCCTTAACCGGGCTCCTACGATTCAAGCTATTCGCAATCCCATGTCCGTAGGAGCCCCTTCAGGGGCGATGAATGTCCGAAGATCGTCTTGTTTCCATGCCGAACGAACGCGACTCGATGAACACGATTGACACGCTACGTCGCAGCGCCGGAATCGCGGCCTGCGTATTTGCAGGTACGGCTGTGCTTGCCGGCGCCTTCGGTGCGCATGCCTTGCGTGATCGCCTCGGTGCCGATGCGATGGCAATCTGGCATACCGCAGTCGACTACCAGTTCTGGCACGCATTGGCGCTGCTTGGAATTACCAGTCTGGCTCGATCGGAAGATCGGTCCTTGGGTTGGGCGCTGCGCTGCTTTGTTGCAGGCATCGTGATCTTCAGCGGAAGCTTGTATGCGCTTGCACTCGGCGCGCCGCGACTGATCGGCTTGTTGACGCCGTTCGGTGGCCTGGCCTTCCTCGCGGGTTGGGCTTGCATGCTCGGTTATTTCGTTCGCGCGCGACCCCGCTGAGCGGTCAATCAATGACGCGCTCCGCGCGGTTTTGCAGCCGCCCGCAAGCGAATCATGGGTCGGCGCGCGCAGCGATGCAGCGCACAAAAGGATTTCTCTCGGAGCGGCGCATACTCGGTCGAACAAGCGTTCGACCCATTGACCAACCGAGGGGATAGAAATGTCGCTACCGACACGGCGCAAGCCACTGAACGGATGTTCCTTGCTCATTGCCAGTATTGCGCTCGCCTTGGCGCTGCCTGCGGCTGCGGCTTCGCTCAGCGCGCCTGGCATGGCCGCGCCGGGCAGCATCAGTTGGGATGCCGAGGGCATCCCGACCATCAACGCCGCAAATGACAACGATGCGGCCTTCCTGCAAGGCTACGCGCACGCCAAAGATCGCTTCTTCCAGATGGATCTGACCCGGCGCTCGGTCAGCGGCTCGCTGGCGGAACTGGTCGGTGTTTCGCAATTGGCTTCCGATGTGCAGGCGCGCACGCTCGGCCTGCGCCGCGGCGCCGTCAAGACCTGGGCAAAGATGAGCGATGACTCGCGCGGCTGGCTGCGTGCCTATGCCGACGGCGTCAACTACTGGCTGGCAAGCAATCCACTGCCGCCCGAATACGCTGCCTTGCAACTGACCCATGCGGATCCGTGGACGCCGGTCGACTCGCTGTGCGTCGGCAAGGGGCTTGCGTTCCAGTTGTCGTTTGATCTCGATATCGATCCGACTATCCAGCTCGGTGCCTACCAACAAGCCGGGCAGGCCGCCGGCTTCAATGGCAGCACCTTGTACTTTGGCGACACCCACCGTATTGCGCCCGCCGACGATCGCGTCACCGTGCCTGGATTTGTTCCGGGCAGCGAAAACGGACAGTCAGCCGCCTCTGCGCCACCGCCCAAGCTTGCCACAGCCAAGGATGCGCCGACGGTCGGTACGATCAGTGCTGAAACCATCGACATGGCTCGCGCGTATCGTGAACAATTACAGGATTCGCCTTTGCTCAGGCGTGCACTCGAAGGCCATGAAACGCCGATCGGCAGCAACGAATGGGTCATCGGCGGCAGCCATACCGCATCGGGCAAACCGATCCTGTCGAACGATCCGCATCTCGGACTCGGTGTGCCGTCGGTGTTCATGGAGCAGCATGTGCTCTCGCGTGACACCCGCTATTCAAGCTCGATGGACGTCACCGGCGTAACCGTGCCCGGAACGCCCGGCGTGATTCAGGGTTGCAACCAGCGCGTGTGCTGGGGAACGACAACCAACTCGCTCGATGTCACCGATGTCTTCCAGGAGCAATTGCTGCTCAACAGCTATGGTTTGCCGTATGCCATCGTGCATGACAACCAGGCCGAACCGTTGCAGTGGGTGTTCCAGAACTTCTACGTCAACCGCATGAATGGCACGCCCGATTCGGTGACCAGGGAAAACAGCATCGGCTATACCAATGGCGGTGTAAGCATCCTTGTGCCGCGGCGCAACTACGGCGCACTGGTCAGCATTACCGGCCGCACCGGATTGTCAGTGGCCTATACCGGTTGGGGTGCCACGTTCGAGATCGAATCGTTCCGTCGCATCAATCGGGCAGGCAATCTCGCCGATTTCCGCAGTGCTCTGAGCTACTTCGATTTTGGCTCGCAGAACTTCTCCTATGCCGATGTCGACGGCAATATCGCGTATTTCACCAGCGCTGAAGCGCCTGTGCGTACCGACTTGCAAACGCAAAACGCGCCAGGTGGAGGCATACCGCCCTTCGTGATCCGCGACGGTAGTGGTGCGCTGAAGCATGATTGGCTGCCTGTGCAGAATCCGCAACCCAATCAGGCAACGCCCTACGAGATCCTGCCGGCCAGTGAAATGCCGTATGTGATCAATCCGGCCAGCGGCTATTTTGCCAACGCCAACAACGATCCGATTGGATTTTCGCTCGACAACAACTCGCTCAACCAGTTGCGTCCGGGCGGCGGCATCTACTATCTCGATGTCGGCGGCTCCTCGGCCTATCGCATGGGCCGCATCGATCGCAAGATCCAGGGTCTTATTGCAGCCGGTGGCCACATCACGACGACTGACATGAAGGCGCTGCAGGCGAACACCCAGCTGATGGATGCCGAGCTCGTGTTGCCTTATTTGGTCGCAGCTTACAAGTCGGCCGGGGCGCCGAACACCTGGTCGCAGGTTTCAGCACTGGCCGAAGAGCCACGAATCGCCGAAGCGATGAGTCGTTTGGAACAATGGGATTATTCAACGCCGACCGGTATCCAGCAGGGCTATGATGCAGGTGACAATCCAGGCGCTTTGGCGGCGCCATCGCAGGCCGAGATCAATGCCAGTGTCGCGGCGACGATCTACGCGGCATGGCGCAGCACCTCGATCCGCAACACAATCGACAAGACCCTGACCAGTGTTGGCCTGGACAATTACAAGCCCGGTGGTCGCGATGCACAGGCGGGCTTCAAGTTCATGCTCGACAACTACGCCGCGCTCGGTGGCAAGGGCGCTTCCGGTCTCACGTTCTTCGCCGCTGCGGGTGCACCTGACGCCGCTGCCGCACGTGACTACGTGCTGCTCAAGTCGTTGGGCGACGCTCTCGACATGCTCGCCAGCGAGGGATTCTCGCCGGCCTATGCGGGTTCAACCAATCAGAGCGACTATCGCTGGGGCAAGCTGCATCGCATTGTCTTCAACCACCCGCTCGGTGCACCGTTCAGTATTCCCGGTCCAAACGGTTATGGCTTCAGCGACGTCGCGACCAACCTCAAAGGGCTGGCGCGTCAGGGTGGATTCGAGACGGTCGATGCGGCCAGTCATGATACGCGTGGCAACACAGTCAACAGCTTCATGTTCGGCAGCGGTCCTGCACGTCGATTCGTCGGCGAAATGTTTCCGACAATCACTGCCTCTGAAGTCATTCCGGGTGGACAGAGTGGCGTTATCGGCAGCCCGTTGTATGCCAGTCAGCTCAGTCGCTGGCTGACCAACCAGTACCACCCGCTGCCAATCCCGGCTGCGGCCGCGCTGGCTCAGGGAACAACGGTGCTGAATTTCGCTCCGAACTGATCAGCTGAGTTGAGTCAGTGAAAAGCCCCCGCATGCGGGGGCTTTTCGTTTTTGCCTTGGTTGATCCGGAACGACTTAGTTGCGCGCCGGATTGTTCTCGGAAAAATACTCGTGGCTATCGGCGTTGGCTACTGCCTTGGTGGGATTGCTGACTGCCAGATTGTGTGCCGCGGTCTGACCGTAGGCATTGTCCTGGGTGCCTGCGACCACGTTGAAGTGGCTGGTTTCATGCACGAGCGTGCCTGCGCGTGAATCGGTGCCTGTGTTCGGAGCCGACCAGAACGCACCACACAGATAGACCGTGTAGGGCTGTGTTGGATAGACATAGGCATAGGTGCCACTGTCGGTGCACGAGCAGTTGAACGTGTAGGCTTTCGACGACAGCGCGGTATAGATGTTGTTGAAGTGCGTACGCACGGTCGAATAGCGCGAACTGTTGTAGCTGCCAAACCACCACGTAAAGCGAGTGCCGGTGGTGCCCGCGGTCAGATAGTTCTTGGAATTGCTGGCATAGGTCACAGACGAATTGCGCGCCGTGACCAACTGCGACTTCCGTGTGGTGC
Source organism: Lysobacterales bacterium (assembly GCA_038234445.1). GTDB lineage: Bacteria > Pseudomonadota > Gammaproteobacteria > Xanthomonadales > Rhodanobacteraceae > Dokdonella. The sequence continues at coordinate 13,581 of JBBQTY010000060.1, read as the reverse complement.
TGCAGCTGACGTAGCTGTTGGTCGCAGCGTTGATTCCGACCTGCGAGCGAAAGCTGTTGTCGTCGTCGAGCACGTCAGGGCTTGAGTCGCTGTAGATCACCGTCGATCCGCGTTGCATGTCGAAGCGTTGGGCGCCTCCCATGGCACCTCCACGATCCGCGGCCATGACTTCCTTGACCACCTCGCGCGCCTCGCGCGCATAGCTGACCTCGTACTGGCCGCCACTGCGCATGTCGTACCAGGCGCTCAAATCGACCTTGGCATCGAGGCTCTCGCCTGACTTCAGTTCGACGAAATCGTCAGGACGTGGGGCGACGCGCTTGTACATCGGCCCGGTGTAGGCCACTTCCTCGCCGTTCTGGCGGACGCTGAAAAGATCATTGGTTAGTCCGTCGATGGGCGTCTGCCAGCGCAACACATGGATCGTCGCTCCCGTCTGATTGATCAGATGGTATTCGATGGTTCCGTTGCCGGCATCGCCCGCAGACGGCGACAAGGCGATTTCAAGACCAGCGGAATAGACCGCCGAAGAACCCAACATTCCCACGGCAAACACAGCAAAACCCGCAAAGAGCTTGTGCATGTCAAACCTCAATGATGAGTAGTCGTTTCCTCCCCAGGAAACGAGCGTCACGGACGTGGCGCCGAGCGAGCGTATGCCGGAATACAGCTCTATACAAGCATAGAGATCACATTTCCCGAGAGGCGGCTTTTGGTCTCGATCACAAGCTCGCGGGTACTCGCGCCAAAAGCTGCGAACCCAGGATTTCTGAACAGTCCCATGACCATGCTCGTGCAAACGGTCACGATCTGGTTGGCGCGGTGGCAGGAGCATGCCGCAATCAAGGCGTTCGACGAAGTTGAGCATCGTTTCACCAGTCGTACACCTTGGAGGCAGGGGAAATGGTTCTATTTTTGTGGCTCTGACAGACTTGTGTGCCCGAACATCCGGAGTCCTTGCTTCTTTCGGAGAAGCGCACGAAGGTTCCCTCAAAATAGTCAGGATCATCACGCTTCGATCAAAAGCGGCTCATCGACCGTCGGAACAAAAAGCCCCCGCATGCGGGGGCTTTGCTTGATGACGGGGGCGGTTTCGTTGCTTGAACGTTGACCCGTGGCGCTTTCTACATCAGCGCATGTCGGCCGGTGCCTTGACCGGATCGGCCGGCTTCGTTGGCAGGGAGACCGGGCTGGCCGCAATCTGCGCCTTTATTTCCGCGATGGCGCGATCAAGCTGAGCGTCGCGGCCGGCCAGTGTCGAGGCAACATCATCTTCAACGACGATGTCGGGATCGACACCGTGACCCTCGATCACCCATTGGCCCTCGGTATTTGCCGACGCGAACTGCGGAACATTGGTCGTGCCACCGTCGATCAGCGGCCCCCAATCATTGATCCCAACCACGCCACCCCAGGTGCGCGTGCCGATCAAGGGGCCGAGTTTGGCCTGCTTGAACATGTACGAGAAAATATCGCCATCCGATGCCGTAGTGCCATTGCACAGCGCGGCGAGATGGCCGATGAAGGTCTGCTGCGGATAGGTGCCCGTGATCTCCGAGCCGCGGCCGTAGTCGAGGCCAAGCAGCTTGCGCGAGAGCCGCTCGATGATCATCGGCGAGACGTTGCCGCCTCCGTTGTCGCGCACGTCGATGACGAGCCCCTGTTTTCGCAATTGTGGATAGAACCACTTGATGAATTCGCGGATACCGTCGCCGCCCATGTCGGGAATGTGCAGGTAGCCGATCTGGCCGTTGCTGGCCTTGGCCACGTAGTCGCGGTTGTGCGAGGTCCAGGCGTAGTAGTTGAGTTCGGTTTCGCTGTCGATCGGGTCGACCAGCACCGTACGCGCACCGTCCATGCCGGCCCGCGAGTTGACCGTCAATTGAACGAGTTGACCCTTCGCCGCGCGCAAAAGACGATACGGGTTGTCCGTGCCATCGAGCGGCTGGCCATTGATGGCGAGCACGTAGTCGCCTTGCTTCACGTCGACGCCGACCTCAGTCAGCGGAGAGCGATAACGTTCCTCATCGTTCTCGCCATCAAGGATCTTGGCGATGCGATAGCGGTTGGTGCTGGCATCCAATTCGAACCGCGCACCAAGCAAGGCAACGTGCGGACGATCGGGAAGGCCGAGATCGCCTCCGCTGACATAGGCGTGCGAACTCGACAATTCGGCCACCATCTGGCCGAGCAGATAATTCAGATCGCTGCGATCGCCGACATCGGCAAGCAGCGGTTCGTACTTGGCGCGTATCGCATTCCAGTCGTAACCATGCATGTTCTGGACGTAGTAGTGATCACGATAGCGACGCCAGACTTCGCGGAAGATCTCGGCATACTCTGCCTTCGGATCAACCTGGGCGAACAAGCCATCGAGCTTGACCTCCTTGGCTTCGGGCTTCGAATCGCCGAGATCGATGCGCTTGTAGCCGCCACCACTCTTGACGACGACGGTTGAGCCATCGTGTGAAAGGGCGAGATCATCAAAATCCTCGAACACATCCTTGGACTCGCGATCTTCGAACGACCAGGCCTTGAGGCTCGGCTTGGTCGCGCTTTCACGCCCGTAGTAGTTTCCGTCGGTGACGACATAGAGCAAGGACTTGTCGGTGACGGCGATCCATTGCATGTTGTCCGGATCAATCGGCACGCGTATGAGCCGTTGCTCGATCCCCTCGAACGCGATCTGGTCGTTCACCGCATTCTTTGCGGGTTTCTTTTTATCCTTGTCGTCGGAATCTTTCTTGTCGGATTTATCCTCGTCTTTAGTGGCGCTGTCATTGCGCGGCGCAAACGGATTCTTGACGCTACCGCGCAAGGTCAACGCAAAAATGCCGGCCGTACGATTGCTCGCGAAATTCCATTCGCTGGCCGAGATTTGCGGCGCCCATTCGCGATCGCCAATGAAATAGAGCGTGTTGCCATCCGGCGAGAAGGCCGGGTTGTAGGCGTCGAATCGGGCGTCGCCGATCGGATGATTGGCCTTGGCAGTGACGTCGTAGACAACCAGTCTCGCCTGCTGCGTTTCCTTGTCGGTCAATGAGTAGGCCAGGTAATGGCTGCCCGGCGACCACGCATAGTCGCGTCGTGAAAACGCCGGATCATCGGCGACCAGCACCGTTGCTCCGCCGGTCGAGGACACAAGATGCAGGCGACTTTCGTTGTCGACAAAGGCAATGTGCGAGCCATCTGGAGCCCAGCGCGGGGCATACAGTCGACCGAGCTTTTCGTTGCTGAGCTGGCGCGCGCTGCTGCCGTCGGCACTACGCACCCAGATGGCCTCCTCGCCACTCTCGTCGGAGACGTAGGCGACCCGCTTGCCGTCGGCCGACCATGAAACCTCGCGTTCGTGCGCGCCAGGTGTGTGGGTCAGATCCAGACTGATGCCGTGTTCGAGCGGTACGTTGAATACTTCGCCACGCGCGACAAAGGCGCCGCGCTTGCCATTCGGGCTCAGTGCAAAGTCTTCAACGTACCGGGCCAAGCTGCGCGTTCCCGCGCGACTCGGCACGAGATCACTCGGCACGCTGATGACGAGGGCGGAATCCTGGTTTGTCGATGTGTTGTACAAATGCAGGCTGCCATCGACCTCGAAGACGATTTGGCTCTTCGCGTCGCCATTGGCCCAGCGTGCGTCCTTACCCTTGTAGTCGGTCAGTTGTTTGCTTTCTCCATTGGCCAAATCATAGCGATAGAGATTAAGGTGTTCGCGGCGGTCTGAGAGAAAGTAGATCGCGTCGGCCATCCACATTGGATCACGATCGGTATTCACATCGTTGGTGATGTTCTTCGCGGTCTTGCTCGCGATGTCATAGATGTAGAGATCTTGCGCCCAGCCGCCGATGTAGCGGTTCCACGTGCGGTAGTCGCGGAATTTGGGCGAGTAGACGAGCTGCTGTCCGTTTGGTGAAAACTCGCCGCTGCCAGCGGTTGGCATCGGCAAGGCAGACGGAAGGCCTCCGGCAATTGAAATGCTGAAAAGTTGCGGATTGGAAATACCGACCGCCTGTCGCGTCGAACGGAAGATCACCGTCTTTCCATCCGGGCTCCAACCATAGACCTGACTATCGATTCCCCAACGCTGCGGTAGCGGCCCCGGTGTCGGATACCACGTCAACTGTTTGGGCTCGCCACCGCTGGCCGGAATCACGAACACCTGATCGTCGCCGCTGTACTGGCCAGTGAACGCGATCTGGCTGCAGTCCGGCGAAAAGTGCGCGGCTTGCTCGACGCCCGGACCGGCGGTCAGGCGAATCGCCGTGCCGCCACTCGTGCCGACCGTCCATAGATCACCCGCGTAGGTAAAGACGATGCGATCCGCACAGACATCGGGGAAACGTAGCAGCCGCGTCGCCGCATCGGCGACCGCAGGCAGCAGCGTCGCCGAGGCGATCAGCGCACTGATCGAAAGAAGGATTTTTCCACGCATGTGAGCACTCCGTGTTGTTCGAGGCAATGTGGATTGATAGACCAGTCAATGCCCGGCTGCCAGCGCCACAAGTCACGTTGGCGTGGATGAGGCGAGCGCAAGTTGCAACGCCTGCTCTGCCAGGAGCCTGGGCGGTAGAAACTTTGGATAGCGAAATCGCGCTAAGATTTCTGCCGCCCAGACTCCTAGGTCAGTGCTGCGCGCTGACGCTTTTCCTGCAGCAAAGGCGGAAGCAGCGAGGCGCCAGATTGCGAGGTACGTTGCGATTCAGCGCTGCCGCCAGCACCAGTGCCACGGTTCGTAGGCGATGCCATGGCGGTTTCCGCGAGGGTAGGACAGCGAGAATCCGAAACGCGAGGCATCGCTTTGCAACCAGGCGAATGCGGCGGAATGCTCGAACTCTTCTTCGAGCGCGGCGAACTCAGGAGTGGTGATGTCGACCACGCGCCCCGAATGATGTTCGCTGTAACCGGGCGCGGCGCTGACCCGCAAGATCTCGTCGATGCATTGACCACGTTCGAGCTTGCGTTCAATGATCAGCAATTGATACGAGGCCGAGCGAAACGCGGAGACGACCTGCAGCGTGATCCCGTCATCCGCCGCGCTTGCGCTCATACGCCTCCAGGCGCGCGCCGCACGTGGGGCCAGCCATTGATGGCGACCATGAATGTCAGCGCCGATGCATACGAGATCACGCGGTTCCCGCACAACGTGCAACTGATGGTGTCTCGCGTAGTCGCGCGGAACGCCGAGCGCACGTGCCGCGTCAATCACGTCGAGGCGCTGCGCGGTATCGCAGCGAGCCGGGGGCAGGGGCATTGATTCGATCATCGGCAAAGTCTAGCGGATCGGCTCACAGCTACGCAGTATGCGCAGGCTTGCCTTTGATCCAGCGTGCAATGTCATCAAGCACCTTGGCATCGACATGCGCGGGCTTCTCGTAGTCCTTCGGTCCGGGTGGATCATTGCCCGGCATGAAGGCGTGTCCGAGCAGGGGGTATTCGATCATCTCGAATCGCGGGTTGGTCGCGAATGCCGCACGCCAAACGGAGAACTCGTCGTCGACGGTGACTTGATAGTCGCGGCCACCCTGCAGCAGCAGGAACGGTTGCTCGATCGAGCGTGCCGTCGCGATCGGGTCGTAGTTGTTGAGATCGCGCCAATAGCTCGCTGGCAAGTCGAGCAGCAACGGAACCTTGTCCGTCGCGTTGGCAGCAAGGTGTTTGACCGCTTGCCGCAGTGGCTCAATTGCCGCGAGGCTCTTGGCGATGGCGACTTCGCTTTGTCCCTGCAGGTTTGCGAGATAGCGGGTTTGACGCACGACGATGTCTTCGAGTTTGTTGGCCGGTGCCGCGAGCAGGATCAATCCGGCAATGTCCTTGCCGCGCTGACCGATACGCGGAGCCATCATCGCGCCGAGACTGTGGCCGATCACATAAATTTGCGCGGAGTCGATGTCGTTTTGCCCACGCAATACTGCAACGGCAGCCAATGCGTCATCGACGGTTTCATCGTCAACGCTGAAGCCGCCATGCGCAAACAGATCAGGTCGTGCCATCGTGCGCTTCTCATAGCGCAGAACGGCAATGCCTCGTTCGGCGAGACCGTTGGCGATATCGAGGAAGGGCTTGTTAGGACCGATCGTCTCGTCGCGATCATGCGGCCCCGAACCATGCACGAGTACAACGGCAGCGAACGGTGGATCGCCTTTCGGCAAGGTCAGTGTGGCGGGCAGCGGCACCGAGCCTTCGCCAATCGTCAGGTTGCGCTTGAGAGCGTCGTGCTCAGGCTCGATGGGAGGCGCTGGCTGCGGGGTGGTGGCAGGTACGATCCAGAATCCTGAAATGGAATTCTTTGAATCGAACACGACACGGGTATCCAGTGCCATCGAACCGAACGCAAGTCGCGAACTGACGACGGATTCGCCATTGATCGTTTCGCCGCGCACTGGCCCGCGGGATTCGCGCTTGCCGAGTTGCGTTGAAAGGGCTTCCCAAGCTTGTTGCAATTTGCCATTGGCAAGACCTGCGCGCAGCGCCGGCGTGCCCATTGCGAGCGCCTTGTCATAGCTTGCGGCATCGAGCAGGTCGAGAAAACGCATGGCCAAGGTCGCCTGCGTCGGGTCCAGTGAGGCCGCTTGTGCGGCGGGTGGTTGCAGCTTCTGCGCGAGAACCGCGACCGCAACGCCTGCCGACACGAAAAGGGCAAGGGCAATCATCACGCCGCGCTTCATGTCAGCGCTTCTTCTTCATGAAAAGAATGATCGGGCGCATCGGGCCGACATTGAGCGTGCTGACCAGCTCCCAGCCTTTCAATCCCTCGCCAGTCAACACCTCGTTGAGATGATCGATTGCGAAGTTGCCCATGAAGCTCGGCTTGATTTCGAGCGTCTGATAGCTCCAGGTTTGATCGTTCATGGTGGCACTCCTAGTCCGGGCTAATGTTCGCTGTCGTCCTTGATGGCGACAGGTTTGCTGGCGGGTTTGATACGTCCGGCCTTGCGCAAGGCTTCGCGCATCAGATACTCGATTTGCGCATTGAGTGAGCGCAGGTCGTCATCGGCCCAGCGCTGCACGGCTTCCAGCACGGCGGCGTTGATGCGCAAGGGATAGGCCTTCTTCTCGCTCACGTGGGTTTGATTCTCCTCGGCAAATACGGGGGTCAGTAAAGGGTGCCGGCATTGACGACCGGCTGGGTCGAACGATCGCCGCACAACACCACGAGCAGGTTGCTGACCATCGCCGCCTTGCGTTCATTGTCGAGATCAACCACACCGCGCAGACTCAGTTGTTCAAGTGCGAGCTCGACCATGCCGACCGCGCCTTCGACAATGCGCGTACGCGCCGCGACGATCGCACTGGCCTGTTGGCGTTGCAGCATGGCCTGGGCGATTTCCTGCGCATAGGCCAGATGGCTGATTCGCGCTTCGACCACCTCGACGCCGGCCTTGCTCAGCCGATCCTGAATTTCATCGCGCAAGTGCGCATTGACCTCGGGGCCGTTGCCGCGCAACGAAATATTCTTCTCGTCATGCGAATCGTAGGAGTAGCTGGTGGCCATCTGGCGCAACGCCGACTCGGCCTGGATGTGCACGAAATTCGAATAGTCATCGACCATGAACACCGCTTCGGCCGTGTCCACGACCTGCCAGACCACGATCGCGCCAATCTCGATCGGATTGCCATCGAGATCGTTGACCTTGAGCTTGCCCGATTCGAAATTGCGCACGCGCAGCGAGACCGCCTCACGCGTGTAAAACGGATTGGTCCAGCGCAGGCCTTGCTCGCGCACGGTTCCGGCGTAGCGGCCGAACAACTGCATGACACGGGCAACGTTTGGTTGCACGGCAAACAGCCCTTTGAGCAAAAAAGCGATCAATCCGATGACGATCATCGGCGGAAGAATTTGTCCAGGACCCGGCTCCATACCCATTGCGCTCGCATGGCGAACGGTATCGATGAAGACAAAGATATCGATCAAAGCCGCGGCAAACAACACGAGCAGAACCGGAATGCCGGGCAAGGAAAGCGCTTTACGTTCGTTCATGGTGACTCTCCGTCATCACTGTGCAGCGAATGCCGACAGGTCGGCGTATGCCGACTCAAATAAGATATCAAAAACATATCATAGTGACAAGGATTATCGCCTGTCTCGCTGCAGGAAGAATGCTTTCCCAAAACGGCTTAGTGCTTGTCGTTTGCAGGATCGAATTTGAGCAAGGGCGCCGGCAGGATTTCACCGCTGACCATGACTGACTGTCCCTGCCGGTCGAACCCGATCGCCTCGGCCTGAGCGACAGGTGGCAGCGGAAATCGTTGGGGCTTCCTCGCGAAAGCCTTTTCCCATGTCTCGTTCGGGCGCCGACCAAAAAGCCAGATGTCGCGATAGGTCAGGACAATCGCGCGTCGACCGCTTGCGTCGATGTCCATGCCGGTCGGCGATCCACCGAATCGTGCGGCCGGGAAGCGCACGGCTCGCTCGCTCGCTGTCGGTTGCGGAATGGAGTCGAGCGCGGCAAGTTTCTTTGCAACCAGAACGACCTGCTTTCCTGTCGGTGGCCCCAGTGGCAGCGAGTACACGGCAAGCGGCGCGTGCTTGTTGATCAGAAATATCTCGCGCTTGATCGGATCAACCGCCATGGCTTCGCAATCATGTGGTCCATCCGGATAACGAAATCGCAGTTGCCAGTTGGGCTTGACCGATGCGATCACTCCACCAGCGGCCAGTTCAGGTTCCTCGATCGCGATCAACGAGTACTCCTTGCGCACGCCGCCGTTGTCGCCGACATCGCCGATCAGCAACCAGGGCTTGCCACCGAGCGTGTAGCTGGCGATATCTTCCCAGTCGATCGCCTTGACACCTTCGACGCGAAGGCGCGCGAGGCTCGTGCCCTTCTCGTCGATGGCTTGCAGCTCGGCGGGGCGCGGTGAATCGTCATGCAGCCAGTAGCGATGGTCGGCGCGACGTGAGCTCGCGATGCCGCTTATCTCATCCAGCTTCGGATCGGTGATCAGCGCTTCAAGTTGCGCAGGCTGGAATGGCGCGATCGAAAAATCCTGCGCGCATGCCGCATGCCACAAGAACAGCATGGGCCAGAGTTCAATCCTCATTGCGTAACGGCGACAACCGCTTTTTCGACATGATCGAGGCGGGTGCGACCGAGCAGATCGAGGCCCTGGTAGAAGCGCCACGGATCGCCATCACCACTCGAAAACGCGATATGCCCCGCATCGAAACTGCCGAGCGCCGCGTCGAAACTCTGCCAGCGCCCTTCGACCCAGGCCTGGATCCAGGCATGTGGTACGAAGACATGATCGGTTCCAGCGAAACCGGGCGCATAGGCCAGACCGTCGACAACGCGTGTGGCAATGCCGAGCGATCGACCCAGCGCGGCCAAAAGGACCGCGTGCTCGGTGCAATCGCCCTGCGGGTTGTGCACGACCTGCAACGCGGACGCGTAGCCGACACCCAGATTCTTGTCGCTGATGAATCCGCTGACGTATTTTTCGAGCTTGCGCATGCGCTCGCTATCGTTGAGCGAACCTGCGGTGGCTTTTTCGGCCATCGCAATGATTTCCGGAGCAGCGCTTTGCAGCCAATCGTTTGGCATGCGATCAGCGGGCTCAGGCGCGCCACCGAATCCTTTGCGCGCCTGCGAATGAACGACGAGGACGAGATTCTTTCCAGAGGCTTCCACACTCTGCTCGGAGGTTTCCGGAAATTGCAACGGAGCGCCCTGGCCAATCGGACTGATCGTGTAACGCAGATCGCCATTCAGTTCGTTGCGGCCGAGCGCACGCGGAGAGGGCATCAGGGTGCGATCGAAAATGTTCGTGCTCTGGTTTGGCGCCGTCGCGCAGGCCTTGTCGCACTCGAGCAAGGTCAGATCGACGCCGATCGCCGGCATTGTCAGTTTGTGGATATCGCGCTCGGCATCGACCCAGGCCGTGTTGTGCACATCGGTCCCGGCGAAGGCGAAGACTTGCTCGACGCGATAAAGCGATTTGTGACCCGCCGGCAAACTGACCTGTTCACGCGGGCCGACCGTACTGGTGACTTCAATCGCATCGAGGCTCGACGGCTGAAACGAGAGCTCCTTGTGCACACTTCCGGTTTCAAGCAGCGCACGCAGGCTGGCAAGGCGCAGGCCTTCTGCGAGCAGCGCACCCTGCGGCCAGTTGGCATCGCGATCCTTCCAGGTATCGCCATTGCGAATGCGCAGATGCATGGCGCCGTTGGCGACCTCGCCTTCGATGCGCGTTTCGCTGCCACTGAGTTCGGAGACCGAGGTAAAGGCAATCGGCTTGCCATCGATGGTTTCAATACTGGTTTCGCTGCTGCCGAGCGAAATCCCGGTGCCGGCTCGATCAAATTCGATGTGCAGGGTCTGCTGCGTCGTGACGCGTTCATCGGCGACACTGCGGGTACTGACAAAGCTGCCGATCTTGCGGCCATCGAGCAGGACGCTGAACCACTGTTCGCCAGCGGGTTTGGCTTGCGCGAACAGCGGCGCGAGCAAGAAGAGAGATACGACGAAACGGAACATCGCGAAGCCTGTTTGCGGGATGGCCCATTGTGCCGCAGTCGATACAATGACGTGTCAGCAAAAGGTTGGAAGCCATGAAATCATTTGGAACACCGTATACCGAGGGCGCTGTGCGTGTCTTGCTGCTTGGCTCGGGCGAGCTGGGCAAGGAAGTCGCGATCGAACTGCAGCGGTTTGCGGTTGAAGTGATTGCCGTCGACCGCTACGCGAATGCGCCGGCGATGCAGGTCGCCCATCGCAGCCACGTCATCAATATGCTCGACGGCAACGAGTTGCGCCGGATCATCGAGCTGGAAAAGCCCGATCTGGTCGTGCCGGAGATCGAGGCAATTGATACCTTGACCTTGATCGAACTGGAGCGCGAAGGTTTGCGCGTGATTCCGACCGCGCGAGCGGCATGGTTGACGATGAATCGCGAGGGCATCCGTCGTCTTGCTGCCGAAGAACTCGGGCTGCCGACCTCAAGCTACCGCTTTGTCGATAGCGAGGATGACTATCGGAATGCTGCAAGAGAGATCGGGCTGCCCTTCGTCATCAAGCCGGTCATGAGTTCATCGGGCAAGGGCCAGAGCACCGTGCACACGGACGAGCAGCGCGATGCCGCCTGGAAATACGCGCAATCCGGCGGGCGCAGCGGACAGGGGCGTTGCATTGTCGAGGGCTTCGTCGATTTCGACTATGAAATTACCGTGCTCACGGTCCGCCATGCTGGCGGTACGCATTTCTGCGCGCCGATCGGTCATCGCCAGGAGGCCGGCGACTACCGCGAATCCTGGCAACCGCAGCCGATGAGCGCCAAGGCACAGGCCGAGGCCGAAAGACAGGCGCACGCGATCACCGAGGCACTCGGCGGTCATGGCGTGTTTGGCGTCGAATTTTTCGTCAAGGGCGACAACGTGATTTTTTCGGAGGTCAGCCCGCGCCCGCACGACACCGGACTGGTCACCCTGATCTCGCAGGAGTTTTCCGAATTCGCCCTGCACGCGCGGGCGATTCTCGGCCTGCCGATTCCATCGATTCGCCAACTCGGCGCATCGGCATCGTGCGCAGTGCTGGTCGAAGGCGACGGTTCGGATATCCGCTTTGCCGGCGTGGCTGAAGCGTTGGCCGAACCCGATACGATGATTCGGATTTTCGGCAAGCCCGAAGTGCATGGCCATCGAAGAATGGCGGTCACGCTGGCCCGCGCCGACACGATTGAAGACGCACGCAAAAAAGCGGTTGCTGCTGCCGAGTGCCTGCGCATCAGTGTTGCATGACGGCGCTATGGAGCTTCCACTTGCGGCTGCATCGTCTGACGATATTGACGCGGTGTAAATCCGGTGACTTGTCGAAACTGACGCGACAGGGCGCTTTGATCGGAGAAGCCCGAGGATTGCGCGATCTCCGAAATGGGCATCGTTGAATGGGAAAGCAGGCGCGCGGCGTGATCGATGCGTGCCTTGATCAGATATTGATTGGCCGACAACTGGAATATTTTTTTCATGCGCCGCTCGAATTGCGGCGGCGACAGTCCTGCGCGCCGGGAAAGATCCTCAATGCGCAACGGCTGATCGAAAAGCTCGCGCATGTGATCGAGCGTGTCGGCAAAGGCTGCATCGATGAGGCCGGTTCTGCTCGGTTCGATCAGGTCTTTTGAGATGCAGGCAAGCCCAATGATCCGCGATTGCGCATCAAAGATCGGCTCCTTGGTCGACAGGCACCAGCCTGGTTTCGCATTCCGATACGTCGTCAGATCGAGATTGTCGATGATCGGCTTGCCGGTGCGGAAAAGGCGTTCGTCCTGACGCGTGTAGCGCTCGGCCATCGGTTGCGGAAACAGGTCGAAGGCGGTCTTGCCGATCGCATCCTGCTTGCTGGTCAATCCGCAACGGGCAACCGCTGCTTCGCTCATCGAAATGTAGCGACCGTCGCGATCCTTGACCGAGTAGACGATATCGGGAAGCCGGTCGAACAGGTTTTCGATATGGCTCAGGTTGGCCACGCGTGCAACAAACGCATCGCGCCAACTGATCAACGATGCTTTCACATTGGATCTCCGAGTACGCAAGTGACTGGGTCAATATTCGGGTTGGCTCCGCACAACGGCCTGTTGTTCATCGTCCTCGTCCCGGTGACATCGCGGTGACTCTACTCCGCGTCAACTTCAGCATGAAAGCATTGTGCGAATTTTTACGCGGCGGCGAATGAAATCGGCAAGACCAAGCAACGGCCACTGATTACCATTCCTCCTTGAATCAATATGGGGCGCGGGCTGCCAGATGCGGGCGCCGCAAAACCAATCAGGGCGGAAAGCGCTGCCATGGACGTGACGTTTGGGAGAAAACCGATGGATACACTTGAAGTGATCGATTCGCATACCGCCGGTGAGCCGACTCGGCTGGTCATCGGCGGTGGGCCCGATTTGTCCGGGCTCGATCCGATGGCTGTACGCGAATTTCTCAAAACCGATGACCGCTGGCGTCGTGCGGTGGTCTGCGAACCGCGTGGCAACGATGTCATGGTCGGCGCGTGGTTGCTGGCGCCCACGCGTGAGGATTGTGTTGCCGGAGCGGTGTTCTTCAACAACGTCGGCTATCTCGGCATGTGCGGTCATGGCACGATCGGCGTTGTCGAATCGCTGCGCCATATGGGAAGGATCGATGCAGGTGAATTCGGCATCGAAACACCGGTTGGGGTGATCCGAGTGTGTTTGCACGAGGATCGCCAGGTGACGATCCGCAATGTGCCGAGTTTCCGCCATGCGGCGCGCGTCCGTGTCGAGCTCGACTCGGGCGACGTTGTGCACGGTGATGTCGCTTGGGGCGGCAACTGGTTTTTCCTCGTCGAGGATCACGGTTTGATTCTTGACGTCGGGCATCTGGAGCAGGCGATTGATTTGACGACTCGGATTCGCCGAGCGCTTGATCGTTCGCCCCTGCGTGGTCTGGATGGCGCGCTGATCGATCATGTTGAACTGGTTTCTGCGTCCCCGGTGGAAGGGTTGGATGCGCGCAACTTTGTCATGTGTCCCGGCATGGCCTGGGATCGCTCGCCATGCGGTACCGGTGTCAGCGCCAAGCTTGCGTGTCTCGCGGCAGACGGCAAGCTCGCTGCGGGCGAGGAT
>JBBQTY010000059.1:0-19660 GCA_038234445.1 Lysobacterales bacterium | reverse complement strand
TCATGCAAGCCGAGCAGCACATCAAGTGCCGTTCCGACTGCCGGGTTGTCGTCGATCACCAGTACGGTGCGCATGATTCGGTTCTGTGTTTGGCATCGACGCATGCCTGCTTGGATGCAGCCATGCGCGAAAGGGTTACATGATCTTACGGGATTGGGTTGGAACTGGGGATTCGAGATTCGAGATTCGGGATTCGGGTTTCGGGATTGGGATGAAGCGCCGGGATTCGAGATTCGGGATGACCAGCCGTTCGGCTGTTGAATGCCGGGATTCGCACGAGCGGGTTCCTCGCGAAGCCGGGAATCTGTGACGCTTGCGCTCTTTCGAATCCCGAATATCAAATCCCGAATCCCGGCTCCAATCACACACTCCGTGTCGCCACCGCCGGCGGCACCCGAGACGCACGTATTGCAGGGCCAAGCACGGCGAGTTGACCAAGCACCCACAGGCAGAGAAAGCCGATCGGCACGTAGTACCAGGGTAGTCGTGGTGATTGATAGGCCTGCATCATCCATAGACTGACGGCATAGGCGAGCACGCCACCGACGATCAGGCCCAGCGTGGTAATTATGAAGTTCTCGGTCTGAAAGTAGCGGAGGATATCGGTTCGTGAAGCACCGAGCGCGCGGCGCGTGCCGATCTGTCGCGTACGTTGGGCCACCCAGAAGCTGGCCATGCCGACAATGCCGAGCGCGGTCACCGCAAGCAGGGAAAAAATAACCGCGGTAAGAATAATGGCCATCGCACGGTCATTTGCATACGCCTCGCTGCGCACCTGCTCGATACTTTGGATTTTGCCGATGATCCGGCTGGTATTGGATTCTGAAAGTTTTTGCTCGATGGACTTGATTACTTCGTCGCGACGCCCCGGTTCAGCGCGGACGATATAGCGCGACGAGTTGCCATAAGGCATGTAGCCGGCCACAAACGTCGAATTTTCGACATCGTCATTGGTGATCCACGGCTCTTGCGCTTTCTCTACAATGCCTACAATGGTGCTTGCCGGCGGTTCCTTGCCCATATAGACCTGCTTGCCGATGGCGTCGCCCTGCGGGAATAGCTTGTTGGCGAGCGCTTGAGTGACAATGATCACGGACGGACGGAGTGCGTCACCAAAGGTCATATTGGCGATTTCTTCCTCCTTGAAATTCCGGCCGCCAACGAGATTGACACCAAATGTATCGAGTCCCTGCTCATCAACGATGTAGACCGTCGTCGATGCGGATGATGTTTTCTGGTTCGGCTTCAAATTGATGCCCTCGCCCCAGCCGCCGCCACTCATCGGCACCGAGTTCGTCGAACTCGCCGATGCAATGCCAGGCATCTGCCGCAACAAGGCAAGATCCGCGGCCTGGGTCGCCCTAGCATCGAAGCCCTGACCAAAGCCTGAGCTGCCGAACCAGAACGTATCCGCCTCGTTCATGCCACTGGGCCGTTTCATATGATCGAGTCGCTGGCCGATGATGAACAGTGCATTGCATACAATGGCAAGAGTCAACGCAACCTGCACACCGATCAGGATCATCGAAACCTTGCTGCGCATCAGCGCGGAAAATATCGGGCGGATTTCCATTAATTACCTCGGGATTCGGTTGACGCTGCGGGATTCGAGATTGGGGATACGGGATTCGTTTGAAGCGACAGGTTTCGCGATTCGGAGTTCGGAAGTGCGGCGTCCCCGCAAAATGCTTGTGGGCTGTCTCTGCGAATCCCGAATCTCGAATCTCGGTCTTTAACAGCCGAATGGCTGGTCATCCCGGCACCTCATATCTTCAACTGCGTAGCAGGCTGCACGCGGCAGGCGCGCCAGGTCGGGTAGACGCCGGCCAGCACCGCAGAAACAATCGCCAGCGCGATCGTCACCCCGATCATCGGCCAATCGAGCTGAGCCACGGTCTTGTATTCCGCATAAAGGGCGCGCACGGCAATCAATCCGAGTTCGGTGAGCCCGAGACCGAGCAGTCCACCACTCAAGCCAACAACGCCCGATTCGATCAGAAACTGACTGAACACTTCGCGGCGACTTGCGCCCAACGCACGTCTCAATCCGATTTCGCCGGACTTGCGCGTGAACTTTGCAAGCAACAATCCGACCGTGTTGACCAGACAGACAACGAGGAATGCGAAGGCCAATCCGGTCTGCACCTGGACATCGCGCGAGACAACCTCCTGATCCGACATCCATTGGTTGACGTCGAGTAGACGATTGTTGAGCGGCCGCGCAAAGCGCCCCAGCTTCTTCTGCTCGCTGACGTAGCTGTCGAGGTAGGACTTGTATTCGGCCAGGCGCGACGTGGAATCGAGCTGAACCCACATCTGGATCCATACGCAATCGGAATCGAGGTAGGCGTCCCAGCCATCGCCAGAGTCCTTCCAGCACTGATTGTTGCCCGATGCACGCAGCTTGAGGTCAATTGCGGTGGTGAATGGCATGAAGAATTCATCGGGGTCGGCGAATGCACCGTTGGTCAGGTCGTAATAACGTGAACGCAGTTTCCAATCGTTGAGCACGCCGACGATGGTGTAGTCGATGTCATCCATGCGGACGGTGCGGCCAACGCTGTCCTGACCGCCGAACAATTTCTCGTTCATGGCTTTGCCGAGCACGACAACGCGGGAATGGCTGCGGTCCTGATCGTGATTCCAGGGACCGCCGTACTCGAACGGAGGTTCGAACATACCGAAGAAATCAGCGTAGGCCACTCGGCCCAGCGATCGAAACGGCTTTAGTTCCTTGTTCTCGGGTTGGATCGGCAGGGCCAGCTTGAACATAGCCGACTGCTTGTCGGCCTTGCCGGCCTCCATCAGGGCGACGGCATCACGATACGTCACCTGGTCAGGCGGCCGACCGTCGTCGTAGAAGGGCTCGTCCGGGCTCCAGTTATCCATCTGGACATAGTGCAATCTGTCGCTTTTCCACGGAATGGGATCACTGCCCATCAAATGCATGACGGTCAACGTGGTCATGCTCGCAGCAATACCGAGGCCGATACCGATAACCATCAAGGCAGTCAGGATCGGATTGCGCCGAAGACTGCGTAGTCCGAGTTGTAGATAGTAGGTGAACATGGATTATCTCCGGGATGACCAGCCATTCGGCTGTTAAAGACCGAGATTCGGGATTTGGGATTGGATAGAAGCGAAAAGCGGAGCGACTTCCGACGAAACCGTTGAATCACATCGTCGACCAGCATGCGTCAGTCCATTGCACCAACGGCTTGTCCATTCCCCACTCCCGATTTCCTATTCCCGTCGCCAGCGGCGACCTCACGCAACCTGGGCTCTTCGTCGAAGTCGGTGACCTGGCCGTCGATGACGTGGACGTTGCGATGGGCGCGTGCGGCGAGTTCGGGATCATGGGTAACCATGACGATCGTCGTGCCTTGGCGATTCACTTCTTCGAGCAGTTCCATGACGCCACGCGCCATCAGCGAATCGAGGTTGCCGGTCGGCTCATCGGCCATCAACAAACGCGGAGATCCGGCCAGGGCACGGGCAATCGCGACACGCTGCTGCTGACCACCGGAAAGCTCAGACGGATAGTGCTTCATGCGCGAGGACAGGCCGACCCGACTCAATGATTCCTCGATGCGCTTCTTGCGATCCGCCGCGGCAAATCCGCGATAGCGCAATGGCACGTCGACATTGTCGAAAAGATTCAGATCCGGAATCAGATTGAAACTCTGAAAGATGAAACCGATCTTTTCATTACGCAGCTTCGAGCGCGCTTTGTCATTGAGACCACGCACATCGACGCCATCAAGCCAGTACTCACCGCCGGTGAACTCTTCAAGCAAACCGGCAATATTGAGAAAGGTTGTCTTGCCTGAACCGGACGGCCCGGTCACCGCAACAAATTCACCCTCACCCACGTGGATCGAAAAATCACGCAATGCATGCGTCTCGATCAGGTGGGTACGGTAGACCATCTGCAGGTGGGTCATTTTTAACATCGGCGGTGCCTCTGCTTGGGATTCGGGATTCGGGATGACCAGCCGTTCGGCTGTTGAAAGCCGGGATTCGAAAGTGCGGGACAGCGGATCGCTTTTGCGAATCCCAAATCCCGGATTTCGAATCCCGTTAGTTGATAGCCACTCGTTGCGCACCATTGAACTGATCGGTGCCCGAGATGACGAGACGGTCGCCTTCCTTGACGCCGGAAATGATTTCGACAGCATTGAGACTCGTCGCGCCGACTTCGATCGGCGTGCGTTCGGCGACGCCATCTCTGACGACATACGCGACGCGTCCTGCCCCGGTATCGACAAACGGACCCCGCTCGACCATCAACACATTCGGATGTTCATCCATCAGGATGCGTGTGGTCAGGCGCTGATTCTGGCGCAGGCCCGCCGGCTTGTTCGCGCCAAAACGAATGCGACCGCTAACTTGGCCATCAATGACTTGCGGCGAGACTGCACTGATCGTGCCGGCATAGTTGCCTGAGCTGTCACGGATTTCGGCAGCCATGCCGATGCTCAAATCGTGAGCGAATACTTCGGGCACCTTGACCTCGATTTCGAGCGCGCTGAGATCCACCACGGTGAGGATGGGCGCATTTGCAGCGACGTTCGCGCGCTGCTCGACAATCAACTGACCGACCTGCCCGTCGACCGGCGAACGCACTTTCAACTCCTCCACCTGGCGCTGCAGATCTTCGGCAAACAAGCGCTGACGATCGAGGGCAAGACGCTTGCTCTTGAGTTCAAAGGCCAGGCTTTCGACGTCGAGTTTCATGTCGGCATCGGCGTTGGCGACCGTGATGTCGGACTTGGCCAGCGCATCCTTGGTGCGCAGCAGATCCATTTCCGACATCGCGCCGGCATCGTAGGCGCGCTGGGTGCGCTCGACTTCGCGCCTGGCTGTTTGCCGATCGATCATCGCCTGGTCAAGCAATTTCTTCGCCGCCAACTGCTGCTTGCGATGGTCGAGGCTGGCGCGCTGTACATCGATTTCGAGGCTTTCGCGAGTCGCTTGCTCTTGCTGCAATCGGTTGCTCAGCTCAGGGCTGACTACTTCAGCGAGCACCTCGTCCCTGGTTACCTTGTCGCCCGCATTGACCTTGAGCGTGACCGTGCCGGCGCTGGCGGCGTAAAGGGTTGGACTGACTGCCGCGACCACACTGCCCTGAACCGAGACATCGCGGGTCAGCGTGCCGCGTTTGACTTCGGCTATGCGCAGGCGGCTCATGCTGGCTGAGGAATCCGATGAAAACAGCCGCGTCGCGGGCGGAACAACCAGCGCCAGCAGCACGACCAGTACGGCAACGCCTGCACCGATCTTGATCCAGCGCTTTCCGCGCTGCGGCTCCTGCGTCATTCGCCGATCTTGCGCCGAAGTGTCGCGAATCATCCAGATCTCCACGGGTGGCTCCCAATGGCCTCCCCCAAGATCCTTTCAGCAATCCCCGTGCCAATCGATAAACCATTGATAAACAGGAGAATAAAGACCGACTCCGCGAGACCGGACAGTGTCCGCAATGAGCGCGCGGACAGACCCGGACAGCGCAGCGCGACGCGCTCGCGCTGCGCTGGATTTTAGTCTGGCCGACGCTGGAAGCGCGCAGCGATCAGACCCATCAGCAAGCTCAACAGCGCCCAAAGCGCCACGCTTCCGAGCGGCAGCGCGACGGCATCTTGAGGGAGCGGATTGCCCTTGGGATCTGATTCGAACTGCGCATCCACACGAGCATCCCCAGGAGCTGCTTGAGTGGAATCGGATCCAGCAGTGTCGGCAACAGTGGCACCTTGCCAAGCGTCGTCGATTGATCTTTTGTCGGAATCAAGATCGGCGATTGCCGTTGCGATTTCAAAGCCATTGGCGAAAATCAAGTCGCTGGCGAGTACCGCGTTGCTCTCGATCAAGCCTTGAATGACATAGCGCGGCGGCAGGGTGCCGATATTCTGAAAAGTACCCATTGTCCTGTCGACCACGTAAAGCGCGAGATCCGTTGTGTCGAGCGTTCGCGCAACCACGCGTATGAGGTTGCCTTGCAGGGCGCCGATACCGGTCAACATGGCGCAGCAATTGGCGAGCCCCGCGCCGATTGACTTGATCGAGCCATCATCCGCAATAATGCCGACATAGCTTGTCTGCGTTGAGGCGTCGTGATAGATGGCCGAAAATTCCGTGCCGCTGCGCGAATACAGCAGATCCGGAGCATGCATAAGCATGGCATCGGAAATCATCACACCGGTGGCCGTATTGATCACGAACAAGCGAAGGCTCGCATCGTTGGCTATCGATTTAAGGCGACCGACAAAGGCAATCCGTGTCGCATCCGCGGACAGCGCCGCTACGCCAACCCGGATCGCGCAGCAGTCGACGAGAATCGGAGCACCCACATCGACGACCGCACCCGCATTGGATATCGTCGTCAGCCGCAACCCTGCACCCGCGTCACTCAACGCATACAGCGTGGAGGTGGATTCACGGCGCAGAATCGCAGCAACGCGTTCCGCAGGCGGCAAGCTCACGCTGATCGCGGCGCCTGAGGTCAGGCTGATCCTGTGCATGCGCCAAGCGGCCGAATCGGGCGTCACGAAATAGACGGTTTGCGACACTTGGTCGGCGGCAACGAGGTTACCGTTGACGCGACAACAACTAAACAATGAAACTTGTGCATTATTGGTTATCGACGCGTCGACCGTCGATACTCGCACCAGCGATTCGCTTGACGTGTTGCGATCGTAGGCGATCCCGTAAAGGGTCGCCTCGGCCGAGAGCGGAATCAGGGCAAGCGCGAGCAGCAACAGACGGGTACGCAATCGGGATCCTTGATTTTTCATGATCCTCATCTCCGCCTCAGTGACCGGAGGTCGATGTTTCGCTGCTCGATGCACGCCCGGCCATGGTTTTTTCCAGTCGCTCCAGTCGAGCCTCGAGCGCTTCGATCTTGGCGTCGCGCACCGCCACCTCGCGCTGCAAGGCCTGGGTTGCGGCGAGCGCGACACCGGCGACGTCACTCGGCGCGAGATGGCGCGCACTGGTTCCGAATCCGAACGTTGCGTAAAAATCCTCGGCAACTGGCCCGATATGGCGATCACCCGAACTGCTGCGCAGATAATTCCAGGTCCAGATCGGCAGCCGGGCCAATTGGTCGAGCACGCCATCCGCGGCGACCGCAACGAAATTGGTCTTTGATGTCCGACTGGAGAGCTGGGTCAGGGTACCGGCGATGTAAGCGTCGCCGTTGACCTCGAGCTTTGCGCTGGGAGTGGCCGTGCCGATGCCGACGTTGCCTGAAGGAGCGATATCAATCGAACTGGTCGGCGCGCCCGGTCGGATTCGGAACGGCAGCTTGGATCCGCCTGTAATGTCGCGAATGAAGAAGTTCGCCTCGTTGCCCGCCAGATCCCAGGTTTGCGCGGTGAATCCGCTGGCATTGGTTTGTTCGAGGCGAATCCCCGGCGAGTCGGCAGTGCTGATCTGCAGATCGAGCGCTGGCGTCGAAGTGCGCAGACCGATTTTTCCCGAGCTGGCGAGATAAAAAGCGTTCGATGGCGCGCTTCCTGCCACCGTGAATGGAATCGTGGCGGCGGTAATATCTTCGATCGAGAAACGGTTCAAGCCGCCACTGGCGGAATCATTCGCAGTCAGCTGCCAGTCTGTGGCCGCGAACGCGCCAGTCGACGTATCGTCGAATTTTATCCGCAAGTTGTTTTCTTTCAAGCGCAACGTATCGAATCCGAAGCTCTCGTTGTTGACGCAATCAAGACCGATGCAGGCTGCGCCCTGCACGATCAGATCATCCGCAATCACCTGGTCATTCGGACTTGTTGAACTTTTGCTCGTGGGTATCTTTTTCGGCTCCTGAGCGGTGGGATCGACAATCTGTCCGGCTGCAACATGAAAGCTGCCGGAAACGGAATCAAGCTGCCGGGGAAGTCCGGCGAGTGTGGCGGATGATCCCGCAGCCCTCGCGACTGCGGCGACTTGCCGGGTAGCCTCGCTCAATGATTGGCCGAAACTGACTTCGTAGTTCCATGCTCCGTCGACCGCACCCGCACCGAGCAGTCCGCGGATATCGATGGAGGCGGCATCCGCCGCACGCGCGTACTGATGCTCGCTGATACTACCATCGGGGGAAACCAGCCGGATCATCGCAGAACTCGCTCGCGCTGGAACATCGACGCGGATGCGCTCTGCCGCACTGGCGGATCCCACGCAAATGGACAGGATCAGTGAAGCTGCGCTGAGACGTTTTGTGTACGACATGGAACCCCCTTTCAAAACATTTTGATGACGATTGAAGTGGCTGAGCGGCACGACAACGAGTGCGGATTCATCGATACCAGACGGAATAGCCCCGTCCCGATTGTGCTTGGATCGGGCGCCGACCGCCACCTTGAGCAAATCAAGCAAACAGGCACGTGGCACCGGCCAACAGCAATCGGCCCGTCAAGCGTTCACGCTTTGCTATGATCGGGCGACACGAGGGCAGGGGAAATGGGCGACCGCTTCCAGGATATTCCTGGTTACGAGATGATCAGCGAACTGGGCGAGGGCGGCATGGCGACCGTCTACCTCGCTATTCAGCATTCGCTCGATCGCAAGGTTGCGATCAAGGTCATGCGTCGAGAGCTGCGCGTGAGCAGTGGGCCGATGCCGGAATTCGAGCGGCGCTTCCTGCTCGAAGGCCGCACCATGGCCAAGCTGCCGCACCGGAATATCGTTGCTGTCTTTGACATCGTCACGCGTGACGATATCGCCTACATCTCGATGGAATTGCTCGAAGGCGGCACGCTGGCCGAGCGCATGCGCGGCGGACTCTCGCTGGGTGAGGCCATCGGCGTCATTGTGCAACTCGCCAATGGCCTCGAATACGCGCACAAGAACGGCGTCATCCATCGCGATCTGAAACCTTCGAATGTGATGTTCCGCGATCCCGGTACACCAGTGCTCACCGACTTCGGTATCGCCAAGCAATCCGATGTGCTCGCTTCGCGCATCACCCAGACCGGCCTGGTTCTCGGCACGCCGACCTACATGAGTCCCGAGCAGGCCAGCGGCCGCGATATCGACGGTCGTGCCGATCAATACGCGCTCGGCATCCTGTTCTACGAAATGCTGACCGGTTCGCCACCGTTCACCGGCGACAATCCGATGGCGGTGCTGATGGGTCATGCCCTGCAGCCACCGCCACCATTGCCGGATGACCTGCGTCCGCTGCAACCGATTTTTGATCGCATGCTGGCCAAGGAGCCAAACGATCGCTTTGCCAATCTGCAGGATTTCGTCAAGGCCTTGCGTGGACTCGTGGTCGGCAACGATGCGCTGGTCAAGCAGCTTGGCGCGATCACCACGGCGAGTACGTCGGAGCGGCTGCGCGCACTCGGTTTCTCGGGCGAATACACCGGCGGCGAAAGCGGCTTTGCACTCGATCTGTTGCGCATGCCGCAGACCGATCCATCGATCAGACAGCATGCGCCCCCTTCAATGGCCTCAAAAGCCATGCAGCGACCGCGCTTGCTCGCGATGGTTGCAGCCGGCCTTGGCGTGGTCATTCTTGGCCTCGTTCTGTGGGCCATATTCAAGCCTCGCTCGCTCAGTCAGGATGATCAATATCTCGTGCGTACCTTGTTGCGCGAAGCCGATCGCATGGTCGCGCACGGTGATCTGCTCGCGCCGCCTGGAGCCAACGCATTCGAGGATCTGCAGAAGGTGCTGCAGAAGGACCCCACGAACGAACACGGCCTCGAACTACTCGGCCAGATCGCCGGCTTGCTGCGTGCCGACGCCGAAAAGTCACTGGCTGCCGGTGAGTTCGATGCGGCCAGCGAGAAAGCCAACCAGGCCTTCAACGTCGCCCCGGACGATGCAGAGGTGCAGGCGTTGGTCTCACGTATCGCTGCCGAACAGCAGCAGCGTCTGGTCGCCGATCAGATCAAGGCGCTGCTGACGAAAGCGGCCGACGCGGAGAAACGCAATCAGCGCAGTGGACCGGATGGTGCCTACGCGCTGCTGCGCAAAGCGCTGAGTCTTTCGCCGCTGGACACGCAGATTCAGGGCAAGCTCAAGGCACTCACCGACGCCGAGTTCGCCCGCGTTCGCGAACTCCTCAAGTCCGGCAATGCGAGCGGCGCAGATGCGGCCTTGACCAGCATGAGCATGGAGTTCGGAGCGGATCCCGCCTTCACGGCACTGCGCGAGGAGGTCACCGAGATGCAACAGGCCTCAGCCAATGCGCGCCGCGTCGATGATCTGCTCGGCAAGGCGAATGCCGCACTTGCAGCCAATCATGTCAGCGAACCGGCAGGCAACAATGCGTTCGAGTGGTTTGAGCAGGCGCGTCAGATCAGTGGCGACAACAGTGGCGTCGCCAGCTTCAAACAAAAGCTCGCGGCGAAGATACTCGCCGATGCCAAGTCCGCACAATCGCGCAGCGATCTTGCAACCGCGCTGGATCGCGCCGAGCTGGCCTTGCGCGTCGACCCCGAGCTGAGCGCCGCAGCGAGCATCCGCGACAGCGCCCAGCAGGCATTGGGCTCAAAGCGCGCGGCCATCGCCTCGAAGTTGAATCTTGCGCGCTCCTCGATCGCCTCTGGCCGACTGTTGCCGCCGGTCAAGGACAACGCACGCGACGTACTTGATGAACTGCTGCAGCTCGATCCCGAAAACGCAGACGCGCTGAAGCTGCGCGAGGCGCTGCCGCGCGTCGTCGCTGACGCGCTGCGTGGCGCTGCGGAACGCGATGAACTCGATGTCGCGATTCCTCTCGCCGCTGCTGCAGCAAGCGCCTACCCTGATGATCCTCGAATCGCCGAACAAATTACAGAAGTACGTAAACGCCAAACCGTACAGAAAGCTGAAAGCGATCGCCGCGCAACCGAGCAGCAGCTGGCCGAACTGATGCAAAAGCGTCCTTTGGTCGGCGCCGATGCGAAAGCGGCGGTGGATGCGCTTCTGGTCTTACGCGCCGCGGGCTCGGAGCAGATCGAACCCTTTCAGCAACAACTAGCCGACACCTTTGCTGATGACATGCGCAGTGCTACCAGCCTCGATGCCGGCAACGCCAGTTTGGCGGCTATCCAGATGGCTACCAGTGCACTTGGCAATCTCAAGGCATTGAACGCAACCGAAGCATCAGCGAAAGCGCGCATCGTCGTTCTGCAAAAACAACGCGAAAGTGAACTCGCTGCGCAAAACGGCACATTGGTCATCAATGCCCTGCCCTGGGGACTCGTAGACCGCGTACTCGATGCGTCGCGCAAATCAGTTGATCTACCCGAGGAACGCACCACGCCACTGACCCTGACCCTGCCCGCTGGCAGCTATTACGTCACCCTGCGCCACCCGAACTCGGGCAAGACGGTTTCAGCTTTCGCCCGCGTCAGCGCCGGGAAAAGCAGCGAGACCAGCGGAAGTTTCCCTACCCTGAGTACCGAGGAGTATCTCAAGCATGCAGCGCTCTGAATGGCGCTACGTGCTTGCTTTGCTCGTCTTCACGGCGACGCCGGCGCTGGCCGATTGGAAACAGGACTACGCGCGCGGACTCGAGGCCGCGAAGGACGGGCGCTGGGAGGATGTCGACCGCTACATGAACAGTGCGCTGGCTGGCAATGCCGAACCCGCCAAACGCGTGCGGCTTTATGGTCAGCGTTTTGAAACCTATGCTCCGCAGCATTTTGCCGGACTCGCCGCACTACGCCTTGGCAATTGCGGCAAGGCATTGTCGCTGTGGTCGCAGGGCGGCAATGCATCGATCGTCAGTGCAGACTCGACGCTGGCCAATGAAGAGAGTCAGGGACGCGTCGAATGCAGCAGCCGTCTCGTGCGCAACGGCGAGACACTGAAATCCGAGAACCCACCCGTCATCGTCAAGGAAACCCCGCGTCCTGCGCCGATACCGCAACCCCCTAGACCTACACCTACACCTATACCTATACCCACACCGCCTCCGCGACCCGTCGCGCAGGAGCAACCACCCACTCGCCCGCCCATCGTTGAGACCTCGGCTCCGACCTCGGTTTCGGCGCAGATCCTGCGACCCCTGGTCGATGCCTACCTGAGCGGTCGCTACAACGATGTGCTCAAACTCAGCAATCAAGTGCCGCCGGCGCCACGCCTGCGCTGGCACATGCTGACATTGCGCGCGGCAGCGGCGTATAATTTGAGTCAATTGGGACAATCTGCAGATGCAGCGGGTATTGCTCGCACAGCCGCTGATCAGGCGCGTAGCGCCGAGCCTTCGCTCAAGCCCGATTCTGAATATTTCTCACCCAAGTTCATCCGCTTTTTCGGCGCGCGCTGATCGCAAGGCATAAGCGGACCTTCCCGGCAAGCGGGAAGGTCCGCGGCGATGATCAGAAGCGGAACACGCCAGAAGCCGACACCGTGTCGCTGGAATCCGAGAAATCCGCACCGAGGTCGATCTGGAACTTGCTGAAAGCGATACCAGCACCAAACGCATAGTGGGTCTGGCTGCCCGTGCGTCCGGCCGAGAACGTCGCCGCGTTGGCTGCAGCATCCTGGGTCGCCGGATCGAAGTTCGGTGCATCACCGCGGTAGACCAGCTGGTGGGCGGGATCATGCCAGACACCGGCACGCAAGCTGAATGGGTGTGTGGTTGCAAAGGTATATTCGGCACCGAGACGAACTTCGGTTCCGTCATCGAGCTTGAGGGGATCAAGCTCGGCCGTCTGGCTCGTGTCAAACAGCGAAATCAGATGGTCGGTGACCTGCGAGTAATAAACGCGGCTGGCATCAAGGTTGATCACCCAGGCATCGCTGGGGCGGATGCTGACGCCGATACCGAAGACATCCGGGACATTCAGATCGGTTTTCTTGGTGATCGATTGACCCGGAAAATTCGGTGAGGAAAGCACGGCGTTATAGCCAAGCGACGGCGCGTGGCGATACGACAGGCCCACACTCATCCATTCAGTGAGCGCCATGCGCGCGCCGAGGGTGAAGCCCACCTTGCCCTTGCCGTCGAGATTTGCTTCGCGGCTCAATATCGATCCATCCGCGGGAGAGAATCGATCGGTCGTGGTACGCACATCAAGCAGGTAGTAATTAAGTCCGAATCCAAACGACAGGCGGTCATTGACCTTGAAACCCAGGGCCGCGCCGTAGGTGTCAACACCAAAACTGGAATTGACGTCATAGGCAAAGATATTGCCCGTATAGCCGCTGCCATCGCCTGTCGTTTGCAGCGCGCCTGCGCTCGCAAACGAGGTGTCGTAGTTGATCACTTCGTAGCGATAGACAGCGAATGAAAGGCGCTCGCCGGGATACACGAACGAGAACGAACGAAGCGAATTGGTCCGATCGTCTTGCGAGGAATAATTGAGCCCGGATCGATCAAAGCCGTTGTACTGGGCTGTTCCGCCGTCCAGCCAGCGCGTGTTCGTGCTGACCGAGCGAACTTCAGCCGACACTTCGGGGCTGACCAGTTGGGTCAAGCCGGCCGGATTCGTGTAGGCCGCCGTGGCGTCATCAGCCAAGCCGAGAAACGCACCACCCATGCCGAGTGCGCGCGCACCGGGATTGGAGAAGCTGAAAGGAAGGCTCGCATTCGCCTCGTTGTCGGTGATTGCCATTGCGCTACCCGACAATCCGGCCAGCCCACAAATCACAGCGGTTACCAGTAACTTTTTCATTCCCGTACTCCCCGGTTGAACAAAGATGAGCCGACGCTGGAACATCAAACGGCAAGATAACACGAGCTTAACGTCGAATTGTTGATTGGAAGCGGCTTTGTTGCGGCACAGCAAACAGGTCGCAATTCCCGTTTCAAATCGGCAATGCGCAAAAGCGTGCCAAACAGGCTCACCCGCGCGTTGGCTCAGGCGGCTTGGGCTCGAACCCGCTCCAGGCAGGCAAAAAGTGCCGCGTCGACCACGTCAATGCCGGCATCAGGGCGATGGGCGTTTTCGCTGAGATGGCGACGCCAGCTTCTCGCACCGGGCAAACCTTGAAACAGGCCCAGTAGATGACGACTGATGTGCTGCAGTTTTCCGCCGCTCGCGAGGTGCTCGGCTATGTAGGGCCGCATCTTATCGATGACCGATTCGCGTGTTGGCAACGGCGTGCCAAAAAATCGGTGCTCGAGTTCTGCGAGTCGATACGGCTCGTGATAAGCGGTGCGACCGAGCATCACGCCATCAGTGTGCTCAAGATGGGTCTCGACATCGACCAACTTGTCGATGCCGCCGTTGATGATGATCGTCAGTTGGCCAAAGTCACGCTTCAACCGGTAGACGCGCTCATAGTTGAGCGGCGGGACGTCACGGTTCTCCTTCGGCGACAAGCCTTTCAGCCACGCCTTGCGCGCATGCACGACGAACACCATGCAACCTCGCGCCGCAACCGTCTCGGTAAAATGCTGCAGATCGACGTTTTCATCCTGCGTATCAACGCCCAGCCGACACTTGATCGTGACCGGAATCGAAACCGCGTCACGCATCGCGGCAAAACAGTCGGCGACGAGTTCCGGCTCACGCATCAGGCAAGCGCCGAAGCGCCCGGACTGCACGCGATCGGACGGACAGCCGACATTGAGATTGATCTCATCGTAACCAAACTGCTCACCGATCCGCGCCGCGTCCGAGAGCTCGCGCGGATCGGACCCACCGAGCTGCAACGCAACCGGATGCTCCGCAGCATCAAATCCCAGCAGCCGCTCACGATCGCCATGGATCAACGCCGGCGAGGTGACCATTTCGGTGTACAGGCGCGCATGCGGCGACAACAGACGATGGAAATACCGGCAATGCCGATCGGTCCAATCCATCATTGGTGCAACACAAATAAGATAAGAATTATTATCCACAAATATTACTTTTTCCATAGCTGTTGTCAAGCCACACGTTCACTTCAAGCATCCCCATCAGAATCGATGCGTTTCAAACCATCCGCCATCCATTGAAAAGTGAGCACCAACGCTCGCAGCGCTACTTCAATCGTTTTCGATCATCAGCACAATGGAGCCAGGATTCAACCTAAAATGATACGGAAAAATCCGGCCGATGCAGCGCAATAACCGCCGCGACCCATCCAGACCAGGCAGAAGCCGGTTATGAAACACTGAGGACCGGTTTCGGCGCCGGCTTTCAGGCAAACGGACCGATTCTCTGATTCACGTGTTTTCTCCGGATTCTTCAGCGTCGCGCAAGCGGCGATAGCGGCGTATCAGGGCATTGGTCGAACTGTCGTGCGCAAGTTCGGGTTCTGCCGTCGCCGTGAGTTCGGCGATCGTGGTGTTGGCCAACTGCTTGCCGAGTTCCACGCCCCATTGATCAAATGAATCAATGTTCCAGATCACGCCTTGAACGAAGACGCTGTGCTCATACAAGGCCACCAGTGAACCCAGCGAAAACGGCGTCAGCTTTTCAGCAAGGATCGTATTGCTTGGCCGATTGCCCTCGAAACTGCGATGCGCCACCAGCGCCGCCTCGGTGCCCTCGGCACGAACCTCGGCGGCGGTCTTGCCGAACGCAAGGGCCTCACCCTGTGCGATCAAATTGGCCATCAACAAATCATGCTGGTCAGCCAAAGGATTCAGGGGCTGGCAAAAGCCAATGAAATCGCATGGCACCAGGCGAGTGCCCTGATGGATCAGCTGATAGAACGAGTGTTGGCCGTTGGTGCCGGGCTCACCCCAATAGACAGGACTCGTCGTGTAGTCCACGAGATCGCCATCGAGCGTGACGTGTTTGCCGTTGCTTTCCATTGTCAATTGCTGAAGATACGCAGGGAAACGTTTCAAATATTGCTCGTACGGCAGCACCGCCACCGTCGCGGCTTCGAGAAAATTCGTGTTCCAGATGCCGAGCAGGCCGAGCAGGGCCGGAAGATTTGCTTCCAGTGGCGCTGTGCGGAAATGCACGTCCATCGCATGGAATCCGGCCAGCATCTTGCGGAACTGGTCTGCGCCAATCGCGAGCATCGTCGACAATCCGATCGACGCGCCCATCGAATAGCGCCCGCCGACCCAGTCCCAGAAGCCGAACATGTGGCGCGTATCGATTCCGAACTTCGCGACTTCCTCGGCGTTCGTGGAGACCGCGACGAAGTGTTTCGAGACCGCTTGTTCGTTTGCCGAAGCCTTGAGCAACCAACTGCGTGCAGCTTGTGCATTGCTCAGCGTTTCGAGTGTTGTAAACGTCTTCGAGCAGACGATGAACAAGGTCTCGGCAGGGTCGAGCCCCTGCGTCGCTTCAACGAAATCAGTGCCATCGACATTCGAGACGAAGCGAAATGTCATTTCGCATTGGCTGTAGTGCTTCAATGCCTTGCAAGCCATCACCGGTCCGAGATCGGAACCTCCGATGCCGATGCTGATGACATTGCGGATGCGCTTGCCGCTGTAGCCCAGCCACGTGCCGTCTCGGACCTGTTCGGCGAAAACTGCCATGCGATCAAGGACCGCGTGCACATCGGCGACGACATCCTTGCCATCGAGAAGGATTTTCTCTCCGCGCGGCATACGCAGCGCCACGTGCAGAACGGCACGGTCTTCGGTCGCATTGATGCGTTCACCGGCAAACATCGCATCGATACGATTTTCGAGATCGCAGGCGGTCGCAAGTTCACGAAGCAAGCGCAGCGTCTCGCCGGTGACGCGCTGCTTGGAATAGTCCAGATACAGACCGGCCGCTTGCGCGGTCAGTTTTTCTCCACGGTCTGATTCCGCCGCGAAAAGTTCGCGGAGATGGTGTTTGCCGATTTGCGCGACGTGCTGCTTGAGCGCTTGCCACTGCGGACGCGTGCTGAGGGGCGGACTATTCATGAAGGGTTATTCGCCTTGTGATTTGAATCGAGCGTTCCCTGGCGCGGGAAGATTGGTCGGAGCCGGTGCTGAAGAATGTGTGACATCGACTGAAGAATGTGCAACTGGTCATCGACCATCACATACTGTACCGCCGGAAAGCGATCACTGATCGAATCGATCATCATGTTCCCTTGAAATCGAGCGAAGGGCCGAGCCGATTGGCGTCGAAAAGGCCTTCGATACGACCGCTCGTCCACGCAGCAACGCCGCCGGCCCCGCAGCCTCAGCGGATTTCATTTCCCGAACCCCCCAATTCCGCTATCGTTCCGCGACTGTCCCGGGGAGGAATCCAGATGTCTGCCGTACCTTTGCACGTCATCATCCTTGCCGCCGGTGAGGGCAAGCGCATGCGTTCGGCGCGCCCCAAGGTGCTGATGCCGCTGGCCGGCAAGTCGATGCTTGGGCATGTCCTTGACGTCGCGCGCGCGCTGGCGCCCGCGGCGATCCATATCGTTTATGGCCACGGTGGCGATCAGGTACGTGCGGCATTCGCTGATCCCGATCTCTCGTGGGTGCATCAGCCTGAGCAACGCGGCACCGGCCATGCAGTCAAGCTGGCGATGAATTCGGTCCCCGACAATGCGCGCGTGCTCGTGCTTTATGGCGACGTCCCGTTGATTCGCAGTGAGACACTGAAGGAATTGATGACGATCCCGGGGCCGCTGGCTGCGCTGGTCACCCAACTCGAAGAGCCTTACGGCTACGGGCGCATCATCCGCGACGGCATCGGCCGCGTGCGGGCGATCGTCGAGGAAAAAGACTGCACGGTCGAGCAACGCGCGATCACCTGGGTCAACAGCGGCATCCTTGCTGCCGAGGCACGCCGGTTGCGAGTCTGGATCAACAATCTTTCGAGCGACAACGCCCAGCGCGAGTATTACCTGACCGACGTCTACGCCCAGGCCAGCGAAGAAGGTGAACCGGCCGAAGCCAGCCATTGCACCAATCCGCAAGAGGTTTTTGGCGCGAATGATCCCTGGCAACTCGCCTCACTCGAACGCCAGTACCAACGCTTGCGGGCGACCGAACTGGCAACGGCCGGTGTGCGCTTCGCGGATCCCGTGCGCTTTGATGTGCGTGGGAAGGTCACGGTCGGGCGCGATGTCGAAATCGATGTCGACGTGATTCTCGAAGGAGACGTCCACCTTGGCGATGAGGTGACCATCGGCCCCTTCACGCGGATCGCCAATTCCCGTCTCGCCGCCGGCACCGTGGTCCGCGCGCATTGCGATCTCGATGGCGTGATCACCCATGGCCCCTGCGTGATCGGGCCCTTTGCTCGCTTGCGTCCGGGCACCGAGCTCGGTGCCGGAACGCGCGTTGGAAATTTCGTCGAGATCAAGAACACCCAGCTCGGCGCGGGATCGAAAATCAATCACCTCAGTTACGTCGGCGATGCCGAGATTGGCAGCAATACGAACATCGGCGCCGGCACGATCACCTGCAACTACGATGGCGTGAACAAGCACCGCACGACGATCGGCGATGGCGCCTTTATCGGCTCCAACGCGTCGCTGGTCGCACCGGTATCGATAGGCAAGAATGCGACGATCGGCGCAGGCTCGGTCATCACCCGGACGGCTCCTGATGACGAGCTGACCCTGACGCGCGCTCGCCAAGTGACAATCAGCGATTGGAACCGGCCGAAAAAGATCTGAGCGCACCGACAACAAGACTTGCGCGGCGCTCCGCCAGGACCATCGGCCCGAGGCTTCCTCTCGTTTGCTAAACTCGTCAACCGCCTCGTCGAGCCACCGCAATGACTTCAGCGCCCCTGCCTCGTCTGGATGACATCCGCCCGGCGATTCTTGGACTCGGCTATGTTGGACTACCGCTGGCGGTAGGATTTGGGCGCCAGCTCGATACCCTTGGGTTCGATATCAACGCCGCCCGTATTGGCGAATTGCAGGCACAGGTAGATCGCACGCTCGAAGTCAGCCGCGAGGAACTTGCAGCGACCACGCGTCTTACATTTTCCGCAGATACCGCCGATCTCGCGACCTGCAATGTCTTCATCGTCACCGTGCCGACGCCGATCGATGCCTCCAAGCGTCCCGATCTCGGCCCGCTTCAAGCGGCCAGTCGCACGGTCGGACGCGCGATACGCCGCGGTGGCGTCGCGATCTTCGAGTCAACCGTCTATCCGGGCGCAACGGAAGAAGTCTGCGTGCCGCTGATCGAACAAGAATCCGGGCTGGTTTTCAATGTCGACTTCTCGGTCGGCTACAGCCCCGAACGCATCAATCCGGGCGACAAGCAGCACCGCCTCGAAACGATCATGAAGGTGACCTCGGGCTCGACCCCGCAAGCGGCGGATTTCGTCGATGCCCTGTATCAGCGCGTGATCACGGCCGGCACCCACAAGACCTCAAGTATCCGCGTTGCTGAGGCCGCAAAAGTCATCGAGAACACCCAGCGCGATCTCAATATCGCCCTGGTCAACGAGCTTGCCTTGATCTTCGACCGCCTCGGTATCGATACCAGCGAAGTCCTTGCGGCAGCCGGTAC
The DNA here is from genome assembly GCA_038234445.1 of Lysobacterales bacterium. GTDB lineage: Bacteria > Pseudomonadota > Gammaproteobacteria > Xanthomonadales > Rhodanobacteraceae > Dokdonella. The sequence goes on along the minus strand of JBBQTY010000059.1, from coordinate 375 downwards.
CAAATGGAACTTCCTGCCATTTCGCCCGGGTCTCGTCGGCGGTCATTGCATCGGCGTCGATCCGTATTATCTGACCTACAAGGCCCAGCAAATCGGCTATCACCCGGAAGTGATCCTGTCCGGGCGGCGCATCAACGACGGCATGGGCAGCCACGTCGCCCAGCGCGTGATCAAGCGAATGATCCAGCGTCGCATCCATGTCGCCGATTCGAGGGTACTTATCCTCGGCCTCGCGTTCAAAGAGAATTGCCCGGATTTGCGCAACACGCGCGTGATCGATGTCATCAACGAATTTCGTAATTTCGAGGCCAACGTTGATGTGTACGATCCCTGGGTCAGCGCCGACGAAGCCAGGCACGAATACGAACTCGATCT
>JBBQTY010000058.1:0-19662 GCA_038234445.1 Lysobacterales bacterium | reverse complement strand
ACTTGTCCTTCGCAGTCTCGCCGCGATCGAGGGGACCCCAGTAGCGCGCGTCGTGCGCGCCAAAGCAGCCCTCATCCGCCCTGCGGGCACCTTCTCCCGCCTTGCGGGAGAAGGAAATATACGAGCAAAGCCGCGGTGTGCGAGCACTTGCTTCGTCTTTACTGCGCAGCCGAGGGTATGGAGACCCGAGGTAGAGCAACGCAGGAGCAGTTGCCGGATGCGCAGTAATGGGCCCCCTGAGCGGCGGCGAAGTGACGTAGGAAAGCCCGCAGGGTGGCTCGCATGGATGCGAGCCAGTTTGGCGTCAGTCCAAGGATGGACTGTCGACAAACCCCGGAGTCACTTCGCGAACTCGCAGGGCAGGAGCCCGGAGAGCGTCGCTTTGGGGTGGCCTTCTCTTTGGTTACTCTTCTCTTGGCCACGCAAGAGAAAGTGACTCGCTCGCCGGAGGCGAGTGAAAAAAGGCAGGGATGCCGCGTGACGAAGGAGCGTGCTCTAAAAGCAAAAAAACTCAAAAGCAGCGGCACTGGACCCCTGCCTGTGCAGGGGCGACGAGAAGTGGGGGGCGAGTGAAATAACGGCAGGGATGCCGCGCGACGAAGGAGCGTGCTATAAATCTCTAAAAGAGAAAAACCACTAGGCCAATTATTTGGTCCACAACGATCAAGACCTACTGCGGCCGCCGCTTCTTCGGCAAATGATTGACAAGGAATTCCATCTGATCCGCCAGGATATTTCGATTCGAAAGAATCAGATGCTCGACCCAGCTCGGTCGATAAGGAACCGCGAGCAATGGCATATGCGCCTGCTGCGGTGTGCGTGATCCTTTCTTGACGTTGCAGTGCAGGCAGGCGGTGACGACGTTCATCCAGTGGTCCTTGCCGCCTTTGGAAATCGGGATGACGTGATCGCGGGTCAGTTCGCCGCGCGAATAGTGGGTGCCGCAGTACATGCAGACCATTCGATCGCGCGCGAACAAGGCGACATTGGTCAGCGCCGGCGCGGGGTCGATAGAACCCATCCGGGCATGCCCGGTGGTGGCGATGATCGGATGCAGGTCGAGTGTGCTTTGTTCGCCGGAATGGCGATTGGTGCCACCGTGGATGGTCAAGCAGGGATCGCCGAGCGTCCACGCGATGGCATCGCGGACATAGAGGCAGGTTGCATCCTGCCAGGAGATCCAGTCCATGATGCGGCCGCTCGCGTCAAGCGACAGCACGCGCGTGCCGTGGATGGTTCCTATCGTTCGCACTTCCGCCAGCATTCCTGACTCCTTTGGGGAGAACGGTTACCGACGACCAAGCCGTCGGCTTTCTGCGTTGCGCGAGCGGAAGAATAGACCAAGTCCATGGCATTTGTGCAACAGCGGATCGCTCGCGGCCGCTGCTTGCAAATTAAGTGTTGCTTACAAGCTAGCGCAGTGGTTTGGCCATGCGCACGATATCAATGCCAAATCCGGCCTTTTCGTAAATCGCCTTGGCGCGCTCATTACCCGGAAAGACGGCGAGTTGCAGATGTCGATATTTGTGTTCGCGGGCCCAACGCTCGGCGTAAGCAAGCAGCGCGCGACCGACGCCTTCGCCATCGTGCGCCTTGGCGACAGCCAAATCCGAGATATGGCCATTTTGAGCGTCGCTGAAGAAATCCTTGACGGTTTGCAGATGGATGAAGCCGACGCGCTCACCATCGTCATTTTCCGCGACGAAGACATGTGATCCCGGCGGCTGCTCGGCCAGATGCCGGGCAATGTCGAGTTTGATGTGTTCGGCGCACTCTCCACGTCGTCGCCAGGCGGGAAGATCAAAACCCTCAACGAACCGGGGAACGAGGCCGAGGATGAACGCATCATCGTCGGCGTCGGCGAGGCGAATGTGGATATTGGCTTCCGAATCCATCTTTGCTTTCCAGGTTTCAACCAAATTGCGAATCGGGCATTGCCATCAGTGTAGCCGCACCGGCGCGAATTGCAGCACCGTGGGTGTGGATGCGCGGCAGGATACGACTGAAATAGAAGCGCGCGGTATGAATTTTCGCTTGCTTGAAATCCTCCGATTGTGCCGAGCCGTCCAGCGCGGCGATGCTGCGCGCCCAGCAATAAGCCAGCGCAACATAACCTGAGTAGAACATGTAATCGACCGCGGCGGCACCGACTTCATCAGGATTTGACTGAGCATTCTTGGCGATTTCCTGGGTCAGATCGCTCCATTCCTTGGTCACGATAGCCAGTGGTGCGATGAATTCGCCGAGCCCGGGCTTGCTCGTGTTTTCCTGGCAGAACGCCGAGATCTCGCCGAGGAAATGTTTGAGACCGGCACCTTGCAACTGCAGGATCTTGCGTCCAAGCAGATCGTTCGCCTGAATCTGCGTGGTGCCTTCATACAAAGTGGTGATGCGCGCATCGCGCGAGAATTGCTCAACGCCGGTTTCGACGATGAAGCCATGACCGCCGAAAATCTGCACGGCATCGTAGGTGGATTCCTGCGCAAGCTCGGTGAGCAAACCCTTCACGATCGGGGTGAGGAATGAAACGAGTTCCTCGCCACGCTTGCGCTCCACCTCATCGGGCGAATGCGTGGAAATATCGTGCTGCATGTAGGCATACAGGGCGAGCACGCGGCAGCCTTCGGCGAAGGATTTCTGGGTCAACAACATGCGTCGGACATCGGCATGCACGATCAGAGGATCGGCCGGCTTGTCCGGAAATTTCACGCCGGTCGCCGAGCGCATCTGCAGTCGGTTGCGCGCGTATTCGAGCGAGGTCTGATAGCCGCGCTCGATCTGTCCAAGCCCCTGCACACCGACCGCCATGCGTGCGGTATTCATCATCGTGAACATCGCATTGAGGCCCTTGTTCGGGCCGCCGATCAACCAGCCTTCGGCAGCGTCGAAATTCATCACGCAGGTGACTGATGCGTGGATGCCCATCTTGTGCTCGATCGAACCGACAGCCAGCGTATTGCGCTCGCCGACCTTGCCTTCCTTGTCGACCTTGAATTTCGGCACGATAAACAACGAGATGCCTTTGACGCCCGGCGGCGCATCAGGCAAGCGGGCCAAGACGAGATGGATGATGTTGTCGGTCAGATCGTGTTCGCCCGCGGTGATGAAGATCTTGGTGCCGCTGATGGCATAGCTGCCGTTCGCATTCGGCTCGGCCTTGGTCTTGAGCAGGCCGAGATCCGTGCCGCATTGCGGCTCGGTGAGGCACATCGTGCCGGTCCAGCGACCTTCGACGAGCGGCGTCAGGAAAGCATCCTGTTGCCATTTTTCGCCGTGCACCTTGAGTGCCTCGCTGGCGCCGTGCGAAAGCATCGGAAAATTGCTCCACGACATGTTGGCCGCGTCGATCATTTCCTTGAAGATCACGCCAATCGTCTCGGGCAACTCCTGTCCGCCAAACGCAGCCGGCGTGGTCAACGCGGGCCAGCCGCCTTCGACGAATTTGGCATAGGCTTCCTTGAACCCTTTCGGCGTGCGCACGCTCGCCTTCGCCTTGTCGAGCGTGCAGCCTTCCTGATCGGCGCTCCAGTTGATCGGGGCGAGAACCTGCTCGGCGAATTTTGCTGCTTCATCAAGAACGGCGTCGACAATGTCCGGCGTCGCTGATTCGAAGCCGGGCAGGCGCTGGAACAATGCTTCGGCGCCAAGCACCTCGTTGAGGGCGAAGCGAAGGTCCTTGATCGGTGCGGTGTAAGGGGTCATTGGAATTCCTTTAAATGTTCAGGTGTTGTTCGGTTCAGCGCCAGGTATCTGGCAGGCCGGGGGCCGGACTCAGGCGGCTCTTGTGTTCCAATTTGAAGTCGTCCTTTGGGTCGCTGCTGGTGATCGTTCCATGCAGGCGATAGGCGAACTCTCCGCTATTGGGTCGTGTACCGGGCGCAGGCATCAGATCGGTCTCGAATACATCAGCGCTTTCGCCCGGAATATCCATCTTGAACGGAAGCGTGATCTTGCCGACGGCGAGATCGGCAATCTCGAGTTCGGCATCGATCGCGCTGAATGTCATCGGGATGTTGCTGAAGTTCTGCACGCGGATCAGCAGATGCCAGGAACCGTTCGCACGCACGCTCAACTCTTGCACGCTGATCGTCGGTGGGCTGACGCGCTTGACCAGGCCGCCGCCGCAGGACGCGAGCAGGATGCTGGCGAGGATGATCGGAACCAGGATGCGCAGTTTCATGGACTTGGCCTCAAACGATCGTTTCAATGCCCTAGCGTAACTCGTCGGCCGCATGCAGTGAAGTCGCAGCATTTGATTCAGGGTTGTTCGGTAGAAAACTCGGCAACGGAGATGTGAGCGGTCATTGCGCCCGCATGTAGCCGGATGACGTCATCGGCAAGCGCGCTGACTTCATCGGCCTGATGCGACACCAGCAGGGTGGCGATACGCAATTCCTGCTTGAGCAGGCGCAGATGGTTGAGTACTTGCACGCGGGCTTCGCGATGCAAACCAGTGAGAGGTTCATCAAGCAAGAGGATGCGCGGCTCCGACGCGAGTGCTCGTCCAATCGCGACGCGCTGGCGCTCACCGCCGGAAAGGGTCTGGGGGCGGCGTTCAAGCAGTGCGCCCAGTTCAAGCACATCGACAAGGCGATTCAATTGCGTGGTCTTGCGCCGTCGCGCTTGTGCGCCATAAAGCAGGTTGGCGCGAACGCTCAGATGCGGAAACAACCGGCCATCCTGGAATACATAGCCGACTTCGCGCGCAGCGGCCGCCAAGTCGATGCCGGTCGCACTGTCGAATAGAACCTGATCATCAAGAACGATGCGACCGCGATCAGGCCGCAGGAGCCCGGCGATCGCGTTGAGGATGGTTGTCTTGCCCGCGCCCGAATCGCCGAACAGAGCGAGACATCGGGCTTCGGACGTGAAGCCGATATCGATGTCGAGATCAGTCAGCGCGTGCTCGATGCGCAACTCAATCATCGCGGCGGCGTCCCCATAACGAGCCACCCAGAATGGCGGCGGCAATCGTTGCGGCAAAACTGACCGACAACGCGACCAGGGTCAGGCGCTGCACGCCGAGGTCACCGCCCGCGACGCTCATCAGTTCGTAGATCGCGATGGGCAGGGTGCGTGTTTCGCCGGGAATGCTCGAAACGAACGTGATCGTCGCACCGAACTCGCCGAATGCACGCGCAAAGGCAAGCACGCCGCCCGCGATAATGCCGCGTGTCGACAACGGCAAAACGATCGTGATGAAGCGCCGCCACGCCGAGGCGCCAAGCGATTCAGCCGCGCGTTCGAGACGCCTGTCGACATGGTCGAAAGCCACCCGGATCGATAACACAAGCAACGGAAAGCCCATCACAGCCGCGGCCAGCACGGCTCCTGTCCAACGGAACGCGAAGACGATTCCGATTTGGGCCAATCCCTCGCCGATCCAGCCGTGGCGGCCGAACAGGACGAGCAAGGCATAGCCGGTAACCACCGGAGGTAAAGTCAGTGGCAGAAACAGCAATGCTTCGACGAACAGTCGCCCTGGAAATCGTGCACGTGACAACAACCAGGCGAGACCGAGCGCAAATGGCAGGGAGACGACCACACTGAGCGTGGCGACACGCAGGCTCAAGGCCAGCGCCTGCCATTCGTCGGGCGACAGGGCAGTCATATCAAAGCGTGTCGAATCCGAAGCGAACGAAGATCGCACGCGCTTGCGATGAATGCAGCAAGTCGAGCAGTCGATGACCAGCCGGGTTGTCGCCGTCTTTCAGCAAAGCCAGCGGATAGACAATTGCTGGAAAGGACGACGACGGAAAACTGTCGACCACGCGGACTTCCTTTTCGGAAACCGCATCGGAACGATAGACGATACCGAGCGGAGTTTCGCCACGCGCGACAAAGCTCAATGCGGCACGCACATTTACAGCCGGCACCAGGCGTGATTCGATCGGCGTCCACGCTCCAAGCCTCGTCAACGCCGCTTTGGCATATTTGCCAGCAGGCACACTGCTGGGTTCTCCGATCGCGAGCCGACCGTCGATACCCAGCGCAGCCGCCAGATCGAAGCCTTGTGCAATCGTCAGCTTGATCGGACTTTCCTTCGGCGCAATCAAGACCAAACCGTTGCCGAGCAGATTGCTGCGGCTGGCGGCGACGAGCTTGCCGCGTTGCTCGACATAGTCCATCCATTCCGGATCGGCCGAGATGAAAAGTGCAGCAGGTGCATCATGTTCGATTTGACGTGCCAGTTGCGATGATGCGGCATAGCTGATCGTGATGTCAGCGATACTGCGGGCCTCAGCGGTTGCAGCGAGCGTATCGAGTGCGGGCTTGAGGCTCGCAGCTGCGAAGACGAGCAGTTTTTCTGCATGCGCCGACGGTGCGATCATCGCCAACACGAGTCCGGCCGACAGGATCAGCCGATGCAGGCGAAGTGACAGAGTCTCTTTCTGCTGAATGATCAACATATCCAATCCCTGTCAATTCGCAAGATCATTCACTCGTTGCCACTGTTGGCTTTCAGGTTAAGGAATGGCACGGTGCCGCCCGGAACCATTGTCGTTGGCAAAATCCCGTTCCATTTCTCGGCCTGGGTCAAGGCGATCAATTGCGCATTCTGCTTGAGCGCTTCGCCGCGCGACTTGATCGCATCACCCTCGGCAACACCGCGCACGCGGATCGCTTCGGCATCGGCCTGTGCCCGGGCCAGCGCGGAATCTGCCTGGGCCTTGGCCTGAGTCACGGTGATCTCGGCATTGATACGCTCGGTTTCCAGGTTCTGCCGTTTGGTCTGGATTTCCACTTCGGCCATCATTCGCTTCTCGATGGACTGCTCATAGGCATCGGAGAACGTCACATCCTCGACCTGGACGCTGTCGATCGTGACCGGCCCGACTACGGCGCCTTTAAGCCCTTCGTTGATATCGATGCCAAGCTTGGTGCGATCTTGGATCGCCGATATCGCGGTATAGCGCCCGAACACGTTCTTGACCTCGTCAGGCACCTTGCGGCTGATCAAACGGTCGACCATTTTCTCGATCGTGCCGTACTGCGAATACAGTTCCTCGACGCGCGCCTCGGGTACCCGATAGCTCACCGAGATGCGCAAGGCGGCTGGCTGCTGATCCTTGCTGTAGGACTCAAGCTTGTCGTAGAGGATGTTGAGGTTCTGCACGGAGACATGCTCGACCGTGTCGACGAACGGCACCTTGAAATTGAGGCCCGGTTCGGCGATGCCGACGATTGCGCCATAACGCAGCTTGACCCCACGCTCACCCTGATCAACCGTGTACCAGCTACCGAAAACAATCGATAGCAGGAAGACGGCGATGACAACTCCGATCACGCCGATCGAAAGAAAGCGGTTGGACTTGCCCATGAAAGCAGCGGGACGGTTCATGTGTTTCCCCTTTGAATGATTGCGATTGTCATATCAACGATTGTTGCGCGTGAAATCCTGATAAAAGGCGATAAATCCGCGCACGATCAAGGCGACGATGACCAGTCCGCCAACGACTTCGATGAGTACTCCCATTGCCGACTCCGTGGTGGCCGGCAACTCGCCGGCAGATTGAAGATGATGGTGGCTCGTTGGGACTTCAAGCGTCGCCCATGGTATCCGCAAACATCAACGTCAACCGCGTCGAAGGGCCGTGTCATGTTGACTTGTTCGCCCAGAACGCGCGTGTCTCGCGTCTGAGGTTGGACACGAGTCACCAGCATCAAAGGGAGTTTCAGCAGGCGGATCTCTCGCGAGGACGTAAAGATACATTCAACCTGTTGCCCAGCGCCACGAACGGCCGGCCCGATGGCACGTAGTGGAACGAACGCGATCGAATTGAAACGTAAGCAGTTGGCTATCGCGGCGTGGAACCACCGACGTGGATTGCGCTGTGTTTGCGCGAGGCGTTGTGACGTTGAGACCAGTTCCTACGGGAACGATTCAAAGCCATGGGCGAAAATCAAATCGGAATCGGTGACGACGCTGCGCACACAGTCGTACGTTTCGGCGATACGCGGACCGGTATCGATCACCTCGAAATGGCTGACCAGCACCTTTGTTGAGCCATTTGCGGCGTTCGAGAATGTTTGCGAATCAATTCCCAACGTGCCCCATTTTGCTGTCGTGTAACGGTCCGATTCGAACGTCAGCGCAATGTTTCCGCCGTCGGCAAGTACAATCCCGTAGCGCTGCATCGTGCGCAGGATGACCTGCGCCGCCGCGTTGTAACCGCTCATGTTGAAGTCGGATTTCAGGCGCATGCGCACGCCATAAGGGACGGAACTGCTAGGCCCGCTGGGTGCGCCGGCATGTGAGGCCGGGTGCACATAGAGCCGACCGCCCACACCACCCAGCGAATTGTCGCGGGCCATATACGGGTTCGGAAGGATGAAGCGAATCGCATGACCGAGATCGGAGCTTGCAGTGCCGACGTTCGCCGCGACCTCGTCCGCATTGACCAGCAAAGGAGCGATCGGGAATCCTGCGGCATCCGCACCCGTGCAGTGCTCGCCACGTCCCTCTGGCGGATATACGGCGTTGAGTCTCCAGATGACAAGACATCGCGCATCGAGTACACCACCGGAAAAATTACCGGAATACAGTTCGTACAACAAATTGCCCTGACGCACGAGCAGATGACAATCCTCTCCTTCGTTGTCACAAGTGAGGCCATTGGTGCCTTCGAAGGCCGCGCCCGCCGGAACAGGCATCTGCGTCGGCAGCGCCTCGCAATCGGGCGAGTAGTATTCGCCTTCCAGATGATGCGGAACGATACTGATCATCGGCGATCCGGCCGCAGCATCGGGAAATGTCTGCATTGCGAAATCGATCTGAAACTTGTTGCCATTGCCCCAGCCACCGAGACCCACCAAGGCATTGATCATCGAGGTTGAAGTCGCGCTAAGCGGCGCGGTAGCGATGCTCTGATTCCAGACTGCGCCCGGCGGAAAACGCGGCGGCGGGTTGGCGCTAGCCGGAATGGAGGCAAGGCAGAGCGAAATCATCAGGAAAGGTCGGATCGCTTTCATGCAATCACTCCAGGGTGGCGAGGGCCAGATCATGCGTGGAACTCCCGCTGAAAAGTGCGGGCGATTTGTCTAGTTGATCGATGGTAGCGGTTTTTTGGAACTCGCGAGATTGGAGACTTCCGCCCAGTTGCCATCGATCATCGCCCCCCTCTTGGCTCGGCACCATCCCTTGATCTGGCGTTCGGCGGCGAGAGCTTCCTCGCGCGTGCTGAACTCCTGCGAGAAGACCAAGGTGAGCGGTCGGCGTTTGCGTGTGTAGCAGCCAATGAGTCGCCCAGTAAAGTGGATGTACAACCTCGATTCGAGATCATCCGTGTGGCCGGTGTAGTAGCTGCCGTCCGAACATTTGAGGATGTAGACCCAGAAGCTCATTCCGTGAGTTCCTTGAATCGCCTTTCGACAGGCTCAAGGCGAACGGTATCAGAGAGGGATATTGAAGTTCAGGGAAATCTGCGCGAGCCGGAAGTTCTCTTAAACGCCCTTCGACAAGCTCAGGGCGAACGGTATCTGAGGGAAGTCGCGGAATTTGGTCAAAGCCAAAGGCGCGCCAAGAGATAAAGGCTGAGGCAAAGGCGAGAGAAAGGCGGAGAAAAAGTCAGGGCAGATACCCCCACGTCCGTTCGTTCTGAGCCTGTCGAAGGATGAGCGGACAATCGCGGGAAACTTCATCGCGAATCCGCCATGCCTTCACTCAACGCAGCGAACGCAACCAGGATTCAACCAGGCAACTTGCCAAATCACCGATCCCAACCGATCATCGAAACCAAGGAAGCCTCACCATCAGCTGATAGCATGGAACGCATGTCCGAATCCCCTCTGCAGTTACTCAACACCGTCTTCGGCTACGCCGCTTTCCGTGGTGATCAGCAAGCCATCATCGAACGCGTTATTGGCGGTTCCGATGCGTTGGTTTTGATGCCCACCGGCGGCGGCAAATCGCTGTGCTACCAGATTCCGGCCTTGATTCGATCGGGCACGGCGATCGTCATCTCGCCGCTGATCGCATTGATGCAGGATCAGGTTGAAGCCCTGCATCAGCTCGGTATCGAAGCCGCCTTTCTCAACTCGAGTCTTGAGGCCGGTGCACAACGCGAAGTCGAACACCGCCTGCGTGGCGGCGATCTCAAACTTCTCTATGTCGCACCCGAGCGCCTGCTCACAGGTCGGTTTCTCGATCTTCTCGAGCAAGTCGATGTCAGCCTGTTCGCAATCGACGAAGCGCATTGTGTGTCGCAATGGGGCCACGATTTCCGCCCCGAATATCGCCAGCTGACGATCCTGCACGAGCGCTTCCCGCGTGTGCCACGTATCGCACTTACGGCAACGGCCGATGCGCCCACCCGGCGCGAGATCATCGAGCGACTGGGTCTTGAAGCGGCATCGAGTTTCGTCGCGAGCTTTGATCGTCCGAACATTCGCTACCAGGTCGTCGAAAAGGACAATCCGCGCCGCCAGCTCAAGGATTTTCTGACCAGCCATCGGGACGAGGCAGGCATCGTCTATTGCCTGTCACGCAACAAAGTCGATGCGACAGCCGAGGCGCTGGTCGATGACGGATTCCTCGCCTTGCCCTATCACGCAGGCATGAGCGCCGAGGCACGTGCGAAAAATCAGCAACGATTTTTGCGCGAGGACGGGATTGTCATGGTCGCGACGATTGCATTCGGCATGGGTATCGACAAACCCGACGTGCGATTTGTCGCCCATCTCGATTTGCCGAAGAGCCTCGAAGGCTACTACCAGGAGACCGGGCGCGCGGGACGTGATGGCCTTCCGTCCGAGGCGTGGATGACCTACGGCCTTGCCGATGTTGTCACACTGTCCCAATTCATTTCGAAATCCGATTCCAACGAGGAGCGCAAGCGGGTCGAGCGCAGCAAGCTCAATGCTCTGATCGGTTTCGCGGAAAGCACCGGTTGTCGCCGCCGCCAATTGCTGAGTTATTTCGGCGAGACGCCATCGTCCAATTGCGGCAATTGCGATAATTGTCTGGATCCTCCGAAAACCTGGGATGCGACAGTGGCTGCGCAGAAGGCCTTGTCCTGCGTGTATCGCACCGGTCAGCGCTTTGGGGTCAAGCATCTGGTCGACGTGCTGCGCGGCATCGATGGCGAAAAGATCAGCAAGTTCGATCACGATCGCCTCAGCACCTTCGGCATCGGTGCCGAATATGATGATCGGCAGTGGAGTGCGATCTTCCGTCAACTGGTCGCTGCAGGTTTGCTCGCTCCGGACGAGGAAGGCTATGGCACCTTGCGTCTGGTCGACGCGAGTCGCGCGGTGTTGCGTGGTGAAATCGAGGTGCGCATGCGCCATGTCGCCGACAAGGTGGAACGCAAGGTTCGGCAAAAATCATCGAGCAGCGCGCGCGTCAAGCAGAGTATCGAGATTGCGCCGCACGAATCCGTGCTGTGGGAATCCCTGCGCAATACGCGCGCCGCACTGGCCAAGGAGCAGGGCGTCCCGGCCTACCGGATCTTCACCGATGCGACCCTGTTGCAGATGGTGCGCGATCATCCGCAATCACTATCGGAGCTGGCGACGATCAGCGGCGTCGGAGAAATGAAATTGACGCGCTACGGTGAGGAGTTTCTCGCTGTGCTCACCGCATTCTGATTGGCAGAGGTCAGCAAAGATTCAGGTGCTCGATCACGCTGGGCGCGACCCAAGGCTACGTTTCAGATAACCCGGTTTCCGGCGCAGAATAGGCAACATCGCGCAACGCCTCATCGGGCAACGCATACGAGCTGGCGAGGATCTCGCCATCGTCGAGAATTTCAGGAAACAGCACGCCGGCGATTGCCTGTACCGCGAAAATTTCCTGCACGTCGCCGGTGAATTTGAGCAGACCAATTGTGTTGCCGGAGCCAACGTGTACAGCCCAGACACCGCTTTGGCGATCCGCATTTTGCTCGGTGATTTGTATATCGGTAAATGCGTTGGTTTCGCGCAATTGCGAGAGGCCGACAAAGGCGACTGGGCCGAGAAAATCGAGTCCGCGAGCGAATCCTGGTACGCGCGCTACATCAGTCTTCGCGCCGGTTTCCGGGTCGATCGTCACCAGGGCGCCACGTCCGGACTCCAGCACCCACAAGCGGTTGTCATACCAGCGCGGTGAATGCGGCATAGACAAACCGCGCGCGATGATTCGGTCGGTCTGCATATCGATCAACACGCCGCCGTCGCGCTTGTTCAGACGCCAGCCTTGCGGCGCATTCGTTTCGCCCAGTGCAGTGAGATAGCGCGGACGACCCTCGCGCATGGCCAGACCGTTGAGGTGACAACGATCCTCCGGTGCATAGCTGCTGATGAAATCCGGCCGCCATCGTGGAACGAAGCTTGATTGCGCATCGAGCGAGCACAGACAGGAGAACAACGTGTTGACGAACCAGAGTTCACCGTTGCCATCCCAGGCCATCTCGTGGATGTCGATGGCCCCCGTGACATGTGTGCGCCGTGTGAGGTAGACGGCATCGTGACGCACAGGATCCTGCAGGCGCTTGGCGACGGCCGGCATGTTGCGAAATTCGATGATTTCCATATGCGCGCCAAGTGCAAGACGCTCGCCATCGACCGCCATACCCATCGGCTGTGTGAACTGGCGGAAGTGCGTATTGATCGACGGCCCGTCGGCTCGAAGGATGACGAGTTTTCCGGCCTGATAAGTGCTGACAAGCAGGCAGCCGCCGAGCTCGCGCAACAGATCCGGAAAACCCGCGGTATGCGCACTGCCCAGAAATTCCGCGACGCCGCTGAGGCCAACTTCGGTCTCCGGTTTGCCTGTGGAAGAATCGATGCTGGCGGATGCGTTGCTGCTCATGGCTGTCCGGAATGAGACACGCCGATTCACCGTGGCGGCGCACAAGCATAACCGCTGGCCCCGGCAGATCGCAGTCCACCTACTTGAAGAGTGCGTCAGGCGCGCAGCGATTGGCGCCGAGAATCACTCGTAATCGAGCAATTGCCCGCGGCATCGAGGGTTCAGAGATCGAGCGAAAATTGCTTTCTTGAAGCCGATCGAGTCGCCAAGTTCTGCAACAAAGAGGCCAGATCAGTATCGATTGGCTGCGTGTGATCCTTGCCCCACTCAATCAGTTCAAGGTGGCCATCATGGTGCTCGACGATGGCTGTGCAACTGTCGACCCAGTCGCCACAGTTCACGTAGTCGATGCCATCGACCTTACGCATGGCGGCAACGTGAATATGCCCGCAGATGACGCCATCAAGGCCGCGTTCGCGAACCGCGCGGGCTACCGAGCTTTCGAAATCGCCGACAAAGCTTACCGCGAGCTTGACCTTGCGCTTGGCATAGCCGGCAAGCGACCAATAACCCGCAATGCCCAGGCGCCGTCGCATCCAGGACAACCACACGTTGATACGAACGAGACCATTGTAAGCGACGTCACCGAGCACCGCGATCCAGCGGTGGTGACGGGTAACCTGATCAAACTCGTCGCCGTGGATGAGCAGGTAGCGTTTTCCATCTGCCATCGTGTGCACGTGCTCACTTTCCAGTGCGATATCGCCGAAGCTGATGCCGACGTGCTCGCGCAGGGCCTCGTCATGATTGCCGGGAATGAACATCACGCGTTCGCCGTGGCGAGCGCGACGCAGGATTTTCTGCACCACCGTGTTCTGTGCCTGCGTCCAGCGTACCTCGCGTTTCATCGCCCAGAAGTCGACGATATCGCCGACCATGAAGAGATTCTCCGCGGAATACGTACGCAGGAATTCGAGCAGACTTTCGGCTTGGCACGCACGCGTGCCGAGATGGACGTCCGAAATGAAAACCGATCGCACGCGGGCCCGAATCATGGTTTGCGTCCGATATAGGCGTAGTAGGGCACGCGCAAAAGTGGCATGTAGGGTACTGGCGCGCAGGATTCGGTCAGTTCGCAGGTTTTGAAAACAGTGCATAGCGTCGGCAGCTGCGCGCTGTCGAGGCGAACGCCATCATGGCCAAACCAGGCCGGCCAGAACTTCCTGGTAAGCCAAGAATGCCGACTGCAGCCAGCCAGCGGGTGCGCGGCCGCGACATAGAAATCGACCACACCGAGGGTGCCTCCCGGTTTGAGCATGGCGAGCGCATTGGAGATCGCGGCGCGCCAGTTCGGGATCATGGTCAGCGCGTAGGAAAGAATCACCACGTCGGCGGCTCGATCAGGCTGCCAGCGGATGGCATCGCCGTTGATCGCGCGCAGTTGCGGAAACGCTTGACTTCGTTGACGCGCGCGCTCAAGCATCGGTTCGCATAGATCAACAACATCGTAGCGATCAATGCGTGACAGACGCTCGCCAAAATACTCGATGTTGCCACCGGTACCGCCACCAAGATCGACCACATGCGCGTTTTCGACAAGCGGCATCTTCGCGATCAGCTGTTCACGACCACACAGCAGGCGTTCGCGGAAGCGATCATAATGTTCGATTTGCGGCGCATAGAACGCCGCCAGGCTATCCGCCTGCGAGCGCGCCTTCGGCATGCCTCGCGCCATCGCGCGAAGCACCGAGAGATCCGAGCGAAGCGCGTCAAACCGGCGCATCGGCAATCACGAAACCGGCGTAGGTATGCACACGATCGGCCGGCTGCAAGGCGTCGGCCATGTCGTGGTGGAAGCGCAGGATGTCGCGCAACGGACGGTTTTCGATACCGATCAGCTGGGTATCGAGCCAGGCAGGCCGCGATTGCGCACTGCGCAACAGGATCCGCGCACCCGACGCCGCACGCTCGAGAATCGCCTCCCATTCCTCGCGCAGCGCCTCCGGGTAATACGAGCTCATCCAGTCCATGTGGTCGAGCAATACGAATCGGCTGATTCGTTCGTCGGTTTGCTGCAGGAAACCCGTTATTGTCGTCGTGTGCACCTTGATGCAATCAACGAGGCCATTCTTGAGGCGCTCGAAATTATTGCGCTTGAGGTATTCCGGGCAGCAATTCGCAACGTAGCGGCCGGTGAGATAGACGCGCCAGAAATAGTTATCGCTCAAGGGTAACTGGCGAAACACGTACTGCACCGATTCGCGAATGAATCCGGCAACGCCGCTCGCGTGCTGGGCTTCAACCAGACGCCGCTGCGGATGCGGGACGCCGAGCAGATTCATGACGAACTGTCGCGAGATGGTCCAGTTGACAGCGCGATTCCACAACCGCGGCCCGACGCGTTCGTCGTAAATTCGTCGCTGTTCGTCGAGGCTACGAGCATCGAGTAGCTCAATCGTGGCAGCGCGCAAGGTCGGTTGCGAATTGAACCAGCCGCGCACACAGCGCGCCACGACGCCAGAGAGTCCGTGAAAATAGAAACTGCCTCGGCGACTTGTGAACCAGCGCGTGCGACGATCCCACCACTGCTGTGCGAAGGGCGACAGTTCGCTGCGCAGCCGCTCGAGGTAAAGGCATTCAAAGCGCTCGTGATAGCCCTCGCCGAATATCTTGAAGAAATCCTCGAAGGCCAGCCTGCGGATCGCCGCGATCTTCAGTTCAAGCAATGCATTCTGCCGCGGATTTGCATCGACACAATGGATGCGTTTCGGCGCGCGCAGCGCATAGTCGAGCGCATTGCAGCCCGCGCTGGTGATGACCAGAACCACGTCGTCGGTGCCAAGTGAAAGTGCCTGATGATCGACGGCGGGATCTTCCCAACAGGTGTTGTAGACAAGGCTGCGGGACCAGATTGCATTGAAGATGCGGCGATCAATGCGATCACGCAGAGTCGGTCGAGTGGCGGCTTGGGTGGTTTGCATCAGTCGCAATCCGAAAGAGTGGATTTTCGGGAGATCATGCTGCGACTGCACTGTGACGACTGCGTGATGAAAATCGTCATTGCGCTGAAACGTGTACTCGGGAGCATGGTGCTATCCAGCCTCCGAGAGACCCAAGGCATGCTCAATCTTGAAACGAAGATAGAAGCGCGCTTCCCGCACTGGTTTGCTGGTCGGCGCGGCGATATCGCTCGCCCCCTGGTACGTTCACTGGCAAAGTTCTCGCGCATCGAGGCGATTGAGCAATTCCTCCGCGACAACGCGCATCTTCGTGGCTTCGCACTCGTAGAAGCAGCGCTCGATTGGCGCGACTGCCGCTTTCTCGTCGATCAGATTGAGCGCGAGCGCATTCCCGAGAGCGGGCGTGTCGTCATCGTCGCCAATCATCCACTCGGTGGCCTTGATGCGCTGGTATTGCTGGCTCTGGTTGGCAGTGTGCGCCGCGACGTTCGAATCGTTGCCAATGATTTCCTGCTCGCCTTCGACGGACTTTCAGATCTTTTCATTCCTATGCGTATTTTCGGCGGCAAAGCCGGCGCACAAAGTCTGCGACAGATCGATGCAGCATTGGATCGTGAAGAAGCTGTAATCGTTTTTCCGGCGGGTGAAGTCTCGCGCATGACGGCAATCGGTGTACGAGATGCACCGTGGCGGCACGGGTTTCTTCGCTTTGCAGAACACGCAGGTGCGCCCGTGGTTCCGGTGCGAATCGAAGGACGCAATTCGGCGCTTTTTTATGGCGTTTCAGCATTGTTCAAGCCATTGGGAACGGGCATGCTCGCACGTGAGATGTTTGCCCAAAAGAGGCGGCTCGTTATTCGCGTCGGTACGCCGCGTGCGGTCGGTGAGGTGGTCAATGGCGTCGGTGATCGCAAGCGCGCCTGTCGCGATGTGCGTAGCGCGGTTTATGCAATTGGACGACGTAATGATCGCTGGACTTCAGCGATGGAGCCGCTGGTGCATCGACCTTCGATCAGCGCGATTCGTGCTGATCTGGATCGGCTTGATCTGCTCGGCGAAACCGCAGACGGAAAACGCATTCATGGTGGACCTCTGCATGCTGACTCATCGCTGCTGCGTGAAATCGCGCGCTTGCGCGAGCTGACGTTTCGTCGCGTTGGTGAAGGCACCGGCAGACGCCTGGACACCGACAGCTACGACACAAGCTACGAGCACATCGTGCTCTGGGACGCCGAGGCCAGCGAGGTCGCGGGCGCCTATCGCGCGGTGCCGTGTGCGCGCGTGCTCGACAGTGTCGGCCAAAAAGGGTTGTACACCGCCAGTCTGTTCGAGTTCGATGATCGCCTGCTGCCGACCATCGCGCGTGGTGTCGAACTCGGACGCAGTTTTGTGCAGCCGACATACTGGGGTTCGCGTAGCCTCGATTACCTCTGGTACGGCATCGGCGCGTGGTTGAGAAAACATCCTGACATCCGTTACCTGTTCGGCCCGGTATCAATCAGCGCGAACCTGCCACGCGAGGCGCGTGAATGGCTGGTCGCCTACTACGCGCGCTTCTTTGGTCACGAAGAAATATTGGCGCGCGCGCCGTATCCATTCCAGTTTGTCGACGTGCCGCAGGATTTCGCTGGCCTTGATGCAAACGCCGCGATGCCGCTGCTGCGCAGTCGTCTGGATGCACTCGGCGCGCGCATACCCACTCTGTACAAGCAATACACTGATCTCTGCGAACCTGGCGGCACGCGCTTCCTGAGTTTTGGTGTCGACCCAGGATTCGCCAATGTGGTCGATGGGTTGATCCTCGTCGATCTGGCCATGCTCAAGGCGAAAAAACGCGTGCGATATCTGGAAACATTTACTGGGTAGTCTCGAGACGCGGTGCGATGAATCCCGTCTTTACGTTTTGAGAGGATTTCAGGTTACGAGCGCATGGATGCGAACTGATGAACCGCGTCAGGACCCCAGGTGTAGGGTTCGAGCATCTTGAGCAGGGTCTGGACAGCGGCGGCTATACTGCCGCGCTGTCTTTTGTCAGGAACCCGCATGCCAGCCGAGATGTCTGCCGATTCCACCGCCCTGCGCCCGCAGGAGTTCCTTGGTCATCCCAAGGGTCTCTACATCTGTTTCTTCACCGAGATGTGGGAGCGCTTTTCGTTCTACGGCATGAAGGCCTTGCTGCTGTTGTATCTGGTCAAGTACCACCTGTTCACCGATGATTTCGGCTACAACCTGATTGGAGCTTACGGTGGTCTCGTCTATGCGATGCCGGTCATCGGCGGCTTGATTGCGGATCGCTGGCTCGGGATGCGCAAGGCGGTCGTGTTCGGTGGCATCCTGCTCGTGCTCGGCCATCTCGGGATGGCCATCGAGGGCAATCAGGCGACGGTTGTCAACGGCGTGGTCACACGCGATGAAGGAGCGCTGCAGATATTCTATTTCTCACTCTCGCTGATCATCATGGGCGTGGGTTTCCTCAAGCCGAACATCTCGACCATCGTCGGCAAGCTCTATCTCGAAAACGATCCGCGGCGCGATTCGGGTTTCAGTATTTTCTATGCCGGTATCAATATCGGCGCGACCGTATCCGCGTTGCTATGCGGCTGGCTCGGCGAAGCCTACGGCTGGGGTTGGGGATTTGGCGCGGCGGGCATTGGCATGATCGCCGGTCTGGCCAATTTTTTGTATGGCCAGAAGCACCTTATGGGACATGCCGAGCCGCGTGATCCGGTGAAGTTGCGCGAGCGCCTGCTCGGTCCAGTTTCACGCGAACACCTGATCTATCTCGGCGCGATCGCCGGCTTGTTCGTCATCTGGGTATTGATCCAGGCGCACTCGCTGATCCTCTCGATCATCCCGGGTTTCTTCGAGCCGACGCCGGTGATCCTGTCGATGCACCTGGTTTCACTCTGCCTGTTCGGCGGCATTCTCTGGTTCATGTTCAAGCACTGCAGCAAGATCGAGCGCGACCAGATGTTTGCCGTGCTCGCCTTCATCGGATTCTGCCTCGTATTTTTCACGCTTTACGAACAGACGTATGGCTCGTGGGTGCTGTTTTCCGATCGCGCGATGAACCATGACGCGCTTGGTATCGAATGGACTGCCAGCCAGCTGACTTTCCTCGGTGCGTTTTTCATCCTCGTGCTAGCGCCGATCTTCGCGTGGTTGTGGCCGCGTCTCGAAAACCGTGGATGGAATCCAAGCAAGCCGGCGAAATCCGCATACGGCTTGATTCTCGCCGGCGTGTCGTTTCTCGTGCTCGTCTGGAGCGCACGCAATCCGCAAGCGAATGGCCTGACCAACATCTGGTGGTTCGTGCTGGCTTACTTCGTGCTCGAAATTGGCGAGATGATGCTCTCGCCGATCGGTCTGTCGGCCGTTACCCAGTTGTCCGTGCCGCGCGTGGTCAGCCTGATGATGGGGGGCTGGTTTCTCGGAACCTCGTATTCGGAAATCCTCGCCGCACAACTCGGCAAGCTATCCTCGATCGAAATTCCCGAAGGCGCATCGATCAATGTCGCCGAAGCGCTATCGAAATACGGAGATGTATTTGTCTTCTCGGCTCAAATCGGAATCGGCAGCGGCATCGTCGTGCTTATCCTGACACCGTTGATCAAGCGATTGATGCACGGTGTGCGCTGACTGGCAAGGAGGCGCAATCCGTTCGGCAGTTATATTCGCCCCTTGCATTTGCAATCAAGGCGCTGGGCCAGGGACCCAGCGCCTTTGCCTTGAGTGAAATTCTGATTGATCGCTCTCGCAACTGACTCACGGATCGCGAATCAGCGCCGTCGTCTCAAAGGAGATCCCGCGCCATGAGGCTGCGGGGTCTCAATTTCGCACATCTACTCAAGCGCAACGAACGCCCATCACCGCAACACGGCGCTCGGCGCAATTGCGTTCGATGGCGCTTAGCAGGTCGCGATAGTCGGTTTCCTCGCGACAGGAAATCTGCATCGCCACGCTATGCCA
>JBBQTY010000057.1:0-19907 GCA_038234445.1 Lysobacterales bacterium | reverse complement strand
CAAGATGCTTCGGGTAGCGCGCGCCATCGGAACAACGCTCGGCGTCGGCGTACGCACAACCTTCCTCGGCGCACATGCCTTGCCCGCGGAATTTGCTGGCCGCCAAGCCGACTATGTGGAGCATATCTGTGACGTGATGCTTCCCGAAATCGCCCGCAACAAGCTGGCCGACGCGGTCGATGCCTTCTGCGAAAAGATCGCGTTCACGCCGGCGCAGACACGAAAGATATTCTCGACAGCTCGCGCACTGGGGCTGCCGATCAAACTGCATGCAGATCAGTTGTCTGATCTCGGCGGAGCAGCACTCAGTGCAGAATTTGATGGGCTCTCGGCCGATCATATCGAGCACACCAGCGAAGACGGCATTCGCGCGATGGCCAAGGCGGGAACGATCGCCGTGCTCCTGCCCGGCGCGTTTTATGCCTTGCGCGACACCCATCTTCCACCGATCGGCAGCCTTCGCAAGCATCGCGTGGCAATGGCCGTGGCGACCGATCTGAACCCAGGCACGTCGCCGATGCTTTCGCTGCGTCTGGCCATGAATATGGCTTGCACACTGTTTCGTCTGACCCCGGAGGAAGCCCTGCGCGGAACCACCGTCCATGCGGCACGTGCGCTGGGTTTGACTGATCGAGGTCAACTTGTACAGGGTCACCGTGCCGATTTCGTCGTTTGGGATGCCGCATCACCTGCCGATCTTTGCTATTGGATTGGAGGATGCCTGGCGCGACGCGTGATCAGTGGCGGCAACACAGTGGCCTCGCACGGAGCCAATCCATGAGTGACGCGAAAGCCTCGGGCTCTGCCCCTATCGGTTTGGCCTTGCAAGGCGGCGGTGCGCATGGCGCATTCACCTGGGGCGTGCTCGATCGCCTGCTTGAGCACGGCGAACTCTCTTTCTCGCGCGTCAGCGCGACGAGCAGCGGAGCGCTGAATGCACTCGCCGTGGCGCAGGGCTGGATGAATGGCGGCCGCGAAGGCGCGCGCACGTGCCTCGATGTGCTTTGGCAGCGCATCGCGGGTCACCCGATGTCCGCGCCGTGGATCTTCGGATCGCGCATGCCTGCCGCGCAGCCCGGCGCACAAAACCTGCATCGCTATTTCACCGCGCGTCAGATCAATCCAATAGCGATCAATCCGGTCGAGCAGATTGCCGAGGTGATGTTCGATTTCGAGCAACTGCGCGCCGAAGCACCGTTCCCGATCCATCTCGCTGCGACGCGTGTGCGCGATGGCGGGTTGTGCCTGTTTGGTCCTGCGGACCTCAGTGTGGATGCCTTGCTTGCCTCGACCTGCCTACCGCAGATCTTCGCGCCCGTGAGCATCGGCGGCGAAACCTACTGGGATGGTGGCTGGGCTGGAAACCCGGTACTTGAGCCGCTGTTAGGCCCGGATCAGGCATCAACCATTCTTGGCATCCTTGTGCAACCGCTCGATCGCAGCGAAATACCAAGGACCCCCGAAAAAATCGCCACGCGCATCGGTGAACTCGGTTTCAGCAGCGCCTTTCTGCGAGAACTGCGCTCGCTGCTGATGCGCGGCGAGAGCACGCCAGCACGGCCCGCGTCAGACGCGCCGGGATGCATCCCACGCGTCCTGCTTATCGAGCCAGGCGAATCACTGCATGATTTTCACGACAAGGCGCCATTCAAAAACGCGATCGGTTTTCTCTCGACGTTGCGCGATCACGGACGTCACTGCGCTGACCGCTGGATCGCCAATCCGGACCAACACGTGATCAACCGTGATTCCGCGTTGTTTCAACAACGCCTGGCCTGAAACGAAAAGCCCCCGCGATGCAGGGGCTGACGATCAGACAAAACCGATGATTTGAATCAGGCGGTTTTCTTGGCAGCGGCTTTCTTCGCCGGAGCTGCCTTCTTGACAGCCGTCTTGCTGGCAGTCTTCGCCGCAGGCTTGCTGGCGGACTTCGCCGCAGAGGACGACTTGTCGGCTACTGCACTGCTTTCGGCGTGCGGACGCACGTTGCCATAGCTGCGAATAGCGATTTTGCCCTTGCGGGTCTTGCGGTCACCACGGCCCATCGGAAGTCCTCTAGATCAATTCGTCAAACAAAGGGGGCGAAGGATAGCAGTGCCGCAGCAAAGCGCAAGTCGAATCAGGCAATGGGCGCGCAAGGCTTGTCGTCGCAAGAGGGTTGGTCGCAATCGCCAGCATCAATCTGGACCGTGGCGTGGACCACCGAATAGCGTTCCTTGAGGAGCATCTGGATAGCCAGAATCTCCTGCCCCGCGGGCCGCTCCGGGTGCAGCCGAGCATGCAAGGTCGCCATTCGCTGCCCGCCTCCCAACTGCCACAAATGTACATGATGTATGTCATGCACCCCATTGATTTCGCTGATTATCTGTTCACGAACGTTTTCGATATCCAATCCTTCAGGCACGCCTTCGAGAAGGATGTGGGCACTGCGTCGAAGCAGCCGCCAAGCGCTGTTGAGAATCAACAGCGAGACCAAAACCGAAATCAGCGGATCCGCCCATAACCAATCGAAATAACGCACAAGCATGGCGGCACCCACGGCGCCGACCGATCCAAGCAAATCGCCGATCACATGCAATCTGGCGGCTGCGGCATTGAGGTCATCGTGGTCGTGCCCGCCAAGGACCCGCAGCACGATCACATTCACAAGCAATCCGGCCAAGGCCACGAAGAACATCATTCCGGACAGGATCGGTGCGGGCTGCAGAAACCGAGAGATGGCCTCGTAGACAATCCAGGCGACGAGCAGAATCTGGGTCAGCGCATTCGTATAGCCAACCAGCACTTCGAGTCGCGCGTAGCCAAAACTGCGCAATGAATCGGCGGGCCGGCGCGCGAACCACGCGCCCAGCCAGGCGAACAACAAGGCCGCGGCATCGACAAGCATGTGGCCCGCATCGGCAAGCAAGGCCAGAGACCCCGAGATCCAGCCTCCGAACGCCTCGACGAAAAGCGTGATCGTGGTCAACGCAAACGCGTACAGCAGGCGCCGCTCAGTGCCGTCTCGACTTTGTGAACGCGACGACTTTCCATGATCGTGCGAAGGATCACTGGAATCATGGGAGTGATGATGTGAATGCATAAGCGGACAAGCGCGATGAGTGAACCCATGCTAGGCAACACAAGCGCAGTTACACAATCACCTCAAGCTCGGGAGAGCCTGAGCGACATGGCCTCAATGGCTGCAACTGGGGCTATGTACATGGTTCAAACGCATGTTGATCACGTGCGACAACGCGATCAGCGAGCCGCCGATACTGACCACCACGGCATGCCAGGGATTCGAGTGATCTGCACCGGTTGCAATACCGATGACAAGCAGGGCGATCCCGGGCACAAGAAACACGAACGCGCGATAGCTGCCGTGTTTGCGCAATCCGTAAATCAGACTGATCGTTGCGAGCACGATGGCGAAACTGACAAAGATCTGTTCAAAACCATGATCGGCCAGAAAGCCAAGTCCAAGCGCAGGCAGAACGCCAAACACCAAGGGCAACAACGCACAGTGCACGGCGCAAAGCATCGAGGCGAATGCGCCAAATCGGTCGATCCGGCTTTCAAGGCCGTGATCCGATGGCAATTTGCTGGAAGGGTCGTACATGGCGATCCGTTGCGCGGGAGGCATTCGCAATCCAATTTCGGGCTGGTCGACAGTTTCACTGACCAATCATGAATTGTTACTATATAACATTAAGCCCGTGAAGACAATATTCAAGGCCCAGGCGAGGAAGCCAATCGAATAGACACCTGTGCAATGTCGCCTCGAAGCAAGCCGTTCAACGCGAGCCTGTCAGGATCGAGGCTGTTTCAAACAGTCGGCACAGACCCCATGAACTTCCAGCGTCTGGCTGGCCGGCATGAATCCGCGAGCGCGCGCCTGCGCAGTAAGCAAGGCGGCAACCTGCTCATCGCAGATTTCCAGAGCGCTCGAACAACGATCACAAATCAGAAAAGGAACCTGGTGCGCCTCACCGGGGTGGTGGCAGCTGACAAATGAGTTGATCGATTCGAGTTTGTGGATGAAGCCATGCTCAAGCAGAAAATCCAGTGCACGATAAACCGTAGGCGGAGCGGCGATACCGGGACCGTCCTTGAGATCATCGAGCAGGTCATAGGCCTTGACCGGAACCGTCGATTCCGCAACGAGCTCGAGTACGCGAAGCCGAATCGCGGTAAGCCGCAGTCCGCGCTCACTGCAGACCTTTGACACATCGCGCACGAACGCACTGGCATCATGCCGATGTGCGTGGTGTGCGTCAGGTTTTCTAGCGACAGGAGACATGCGTGATCATAGTTGGGGACAGTAAGTCAAAATCATAGCATCGCCTTGACTAGCCGCCTTTGTCCCGTTGCTGCATAGGGGTGTCCGCACCCTTCATTTTGGCGCGAGCTGTGCGCGGTACCGATGGCTGCAAGCTTGCAGAGCAATACCGGCAAACCTTTGCATTCAGAGAATTGCGCTTCGCGCATTTGCCGCAAATCGGCAGCTTCGACTTGCTGATTGCCACAATGATCCATCCAACCGGACCCAGCACAGCCGCCCAGATAATACCTGCCGCGGTGCGGCCCTTGAGCCATCCGATCAACGCGCCGACGGCGATACACACCACCGTCAATGCCGTCATCCATGCCCATAAAGCGGGATCGAGCAGCACCGCGAGGCACGCTTCGTTCATGCGCGTCAGTGCTTCGAAGTCCGAGCCATCGAGTTTCGACAGGGCAGTCAGGCTGCACTCGACCGGCTCCATGCCATCATCCTCCAGCGAGCTTGATGGCGGATTCGATACGACGCAGCGCCTCATCGCGCCCGGTCAGGAAAACGGTGTGATCTATCGACGGTGAAACCTGGGTTCCGGTGATTGCGACGCGCAACGGCTGGGCAACCTTGCCCATGCCTTCGTTGAGTGCGGCAGCGGCTGCCGAGATCGCCTCATGCACACCCTCAACGGTCCATTCTTTCGTTGCACCGAGGTGCTCGTGCACCGCCTGCAAGGCCGGCAGCGCGGTTGCCGATTTCAAATGCTTGGTGACAGCGGCATCGTCGTAGTTTTCCAATGGCGCGTACCAGACTCTCGCCTTCTCGGCCATTTCCTTCAGCGTGTGCGCGCGCTCACGCAACGCGACTATCACATCGACCGGATCAGGGCCCTGCTCCGGATCTATTCCTGCCGCGCGAAGCTGCCAGACAAAATGCGGTACCAGCTCCAGCGGATCGTCGCTCTTGATGTATTGCTGATTGAGCCAGGACAATTTCTCGACATCGAAGCGTGATGGCGCGCGATTCGCATTGCCGATATCGAACAACTCGATCATCTGTTCGCGCGAGAAAATTTCCTGATCACCATGCGACCAGCCGAGACGGACGAGGTAATTCAATACTGCATGCGGTAGGAAGCCGTCGTCACGGTATTGCATGACGCCCACCGCGCCATGTCGTTTGCTGAGCTTCTGCCCATCCGGGCCAAGGATCATCGGCAAGTGGGCAAAGGTCGGCACGTCGGCACCGAGTGCCTGGTAAAGATTGATCTGACGCGGCGTGTTATTGACGTGGTCATCGCCACGGATGACCTCGCTGATGCGCATGTCGATGTCATCGACCACGACGGCGAAGTTGTAGGTCGGAAAACCATCCGAGCGAAACAGCACGAGATCATCGAGCTCATCGTTGCTCCACTCGATCCGACCCTTGACCTTGTCGTCGAACACGACATTGCCCGAGGCCGGATTCTTGAAACGGATAATTCGATTCGGATCCTCGCGAAAGCCTTCATTGCGATCACGGTAATAACCGTTGTAGCGCGGCTTGAGGCCTTTCTCCATGGCCTCGGCTCGCATCGCCTCGATTTCTTCTTTCGACTCGTACGCGTAATAAGCCTTGCCGGCCTTGAGCAGTTCTTCAACGACCTGCTTGTAACGATCCATGCGCAAGGTCTGATAGAACGGCCCTTCGTCATGATCGAGCCCGAGCCAGTTCATGCCATCGAGAATGGCCTGCACCGCCTCCTGGGTCGACCGTTCGCGATCGGTATCCTCGATACGCAGGATGAATTCACCGCCACGGTTGCGCGCTTCAAGCCAGCAAAAGAGTGCGGTGCGCGCACCGCCGATATGCAGGAATCCGGTGGGACTGGGAGCAAAACGGGTTCGTACGGTCATTGCAGATTTTGGTCGGTCAGAAAGACTGGAAAGCGTATCAGATCGGAACTTTGCTGCCTGACGCCTCCTGTAAAAATCATCTTCAAGCCCGTGAATGTCATATTCGTCACTCCCGATTATGCAAGTGCCATAAGACAATCATCATTGTTGTCGGTATTCCTCCCGAGGGTCGTATCGCACCGCAGATGGCTGGGATATATTCCAGCCGCCAAGAATTCTCTCCAGTCTGATGCTGAACAAGCATTTCCTGCACGAGGATGACGACCGCCTGGCCGGTCACGGATGTGCAGAACCTTTGACCCGCTTTTACGTCACCCTCTATTGCTTCAATTTTCGGGGATACCAAATGACTATTCGAAATCTGCAGGTACGCAGCAAATGCGTGCTTGCCGGCTGCGTCATTGCAGCCTTGTTTTCAGCAACCAGCTACGCAAAAGAGTTTCCGAAGAATCTCGGCTACGGGCTCGATACCCTGGTACAGAGCTCGGCAGCCGTTCGCTCTGGCAATGCTCCATCGCAACTCTTTGACGGTTACGCGACTGAAGCAGCGGCCTACTACGGTAGTCGCGCAATTCGAGAGGAGAACGGCCAACGCGTCATTGTCGATATCGTTCTCAATGGACGCCTTCCGCTCGCATCCGTGCGCAATGCGATCCAGGCAAAGATCGCCAGTTTCAGCGAAACGGCTGCAGATGCGACGTACCGTAAAACCGGAATCCTTGAGGGCTATATTTCGGTCGACGATGTGCCCGAAATTGCCAATCTCGCCGGCGTCCGCGCGGTTTTCCTGGCGCTAAAGCCGGATCTCGAATCCACCCGCAACGAGCTCGACGCAACCTCACCCAAGGCGGCCAGCGGTAGCGGCGTGAACGGCACTCCTGCGGCTACCTACAACAAGCTCGGAACCGCGTTCGATCAGGGCGTGACCCAGCATCGCATTTACGATATCAATCAGTTCTACAACCCGAATGCTGCCGTCAACTGGGATGGAGCAGGCATTTCGCTTGCAGCCATGTCCGACAGTTACGACAACCGCGTTGCAGCGCCGCACGCAGCCGACGGAGTCGCCAGCTTCGATCTACCGGGCGACGCGGCAAATCCGGTCAATACGCAGCCGGTCGATGTACTCGTGGAAGGGCCAGCCGGAACCGACGAAGGTCGCGGCATGGTAGAAATCCTCTACAAGATGGCACCACGCGCGAAACTGTCCTTTGCCAGCGGTTCGTTCGGTGAAGTCGCATTCGCCAACAGCATCCGCACTCTGGCATCCCTGCCCGGCTACACAAACCCCAATGGATTCGCTGCGGACGTCATCGTTGACGACATCAGCTACGGTGGCGAACCGTTCTACGGTGAAAGCATTATCGGCAAGGCGATCGATGATGTGGCTGCCGCAGGCGTTTCGTACTTCTCATCCGCCGGCAACAATATCGGCATCAATGCCTACGAGTCCGCATTGCGCATTGTTCCTAATGGTACGGGTATCAACGCATCAACCAACTCCGCGCTGGTCGGCACCAATATCGATCTGACCGGTGTACCTGCAAACCTGTATGCCGGCGGCTTCCACAACTTCAATCCGCAGGCGGGTGCGCTTGATGTGGCGCAGCTGGTCAACATGACGACTGCACAACAGTCCTCCGAGATGCAATGGAACGATCCGTACGACCAACGCGATCTGCAACTCGACCAGCCGCCGATCTTCAGCGCAACCGGAACGATCTCGACAGGTTCACCCACAGCCACCTTCGACGCTACGACATCGCCCGCACTACCGGTTTTTGTTGCTGGTCAGCCTTACGTGATCCAGGAAACAGCAACCAGCGGTGACTACGACGGTATCGTCAACATCTATGACCCGAGCAACACACTGCTTGTCAGTCAGGATACCGGCACCGATGAAGTCGTCCAATTCTTTGCGCCGGTCAGTGGCCAATATCGAATCGTGCTTACCCGCTATCTGACGACAGCGGGTGATTTCACGCTGACCGTCAACACGGCCCAGGGTTCGGCGGGCGTAACCACCGATCTCAATCTGTTGGTGTTCCGCGCCGATACCGGTGCCTACATTTCCACCCGATCGTTGACCACCAACAACCTCGTGAACAACCGCCCGGTTGAGCTCGGCAACATTGCTTCGCCAACCGGTCAGACGCAGATCCAGTTTGTCATTGCACGGGCGAATATTCCGGTCGCCGGCCAATTGCCGACGGTTGTGCGCTGGTCGGTCCGCGGAAATGGTGCAAGCGGCATTGGGCCGGCCGAGTACTTCACCTACAACGCGGTCACCACCAAAGGTCATGCCACGGCAAAGGGTTGCAACGGAACCGCCGCCTATAGCGTCTTCCGCGCCAACCTTCCGGAGCCGTACACGTCCCCGGGACCGGCGACGATCTACTTCGATGGCGATGCCAATCGTCTGCCCGTGCCTGAAGTTCGTGAAGTCCCGCGCGTTGCCGCGGCGGATGGTGCAAACACCTCCGCGTTCGGTAGCGATTCAGGCGGTGATCTGGATGCCAATCCCAACTTCTCCGGAACCAGCGCTGCTGCTCCGCATGCTGCAGCGATTGCAGGTCTCGTTTTGCAAGCTCGCGGTGGTCCGCGCTCAGTCACTCCAGCGGCGATGACGAAGCTGCTGCAGCAAACCGCGTTCCCGCATGATCTCGATCCCTCGGCTGCATCGGGAAGTGCCGCCACGTCGAGCGGTAGCGGTACCGTCGTCATCACGATCGACTCGGACAACGACAGCAATGGCCTCACGGGACAGAACGATCCGAATTCGATCGGCATCTCCTATGTGGGTATCGGCTCGATCGCTAGCATCACGTTCAATCCGGACGGCACGCCAACGGGCGGCGGCAACGTGACCGGCGGCAACAATGGCGTCATCGACAACGTGGCGTCCAATCCAGCTACGGTTTCCTACTTCGAGAACAATTATCCAGGTCTGGTATTCCTCCCCGCGACCAAGGCGTTCACGCTCGGAACACTGTCGGGAATCAGCGCAAGCGATGTCATCCAGCCTTTGAGCGTTGCCCCGTTTACCGGCTTCTCGAATCTGGCACCGTTGCCTTCGAATGGCACGTCGCACTTCTGGTCAATGGCCATCGGATTCACTCCCGGCGCATTCGGCGCAGGCAAGGTGGTTCGCTTCACCGTCGGTCGCGGCGCCCAGCATTCGGCCAGCACCGGAAACGGAACCGTTATCGGACCCGGAACAACCACAATCAATCCGATTGCGGATCTGTTTGGTGGCGGCGTATTCCTGCCTTCAGGAATCGTCGTCAATAACGGCATGACCTTCAGTGGCACGATGACGGATGGCAGCACGTTCACCGGCACGATCAAGAATGCGATCGGGCATGGCTACACGCGTGTTGACGGCTACGGCTTCATCAACGCCGCCGCCGCAGTTGATCTGATCTTTGCCAACGGGTTCGAATGAGTGATTGTTCGAATGAGTAACAGATAGTTGATTGACGACCGGGCGGGTTCGCCCGCCCGGTTTTTTTCTGACAAAGCCGTCACCGGAATGCGGTTTGGATTCACTTTTGCCCGGATCCGGTTGGACCGATCTGTGCCGCTAACCTGAATTGTCCCTAACGGAAATGTAATCGCGAAATCCAGGTGCGCCATTCGTCGCACCTTCAAGGCATGGCGTGCGTTATCCATCGCACCTTGCAACTGAATTTGTCTGGCTGACTTGGTATTGATTGGCCGGAACCTGCAGAATCCGCCGACAGCATCCTGCAAGGCGATCGAGCCACAATGAATTCCAGAATTTTCCTCGCCCTACTCGTCGCCATTTCGTTGCTGGCCGGGAATGCCTGCGCGCCATACGCAACGCGTCGTGTCGAATCGGCTGACGGAACACGAGCAAGCTTGACCATCCTCGAATCAACCGACCTTCATTCGAACGTCCTCAGCTACGATTATTACAAGCTCGCCGACGATGACTCGCTCGGTTTCGAGCGCCTCGCGACCCTCGTTGCCGAGGCACGCAAGCAATATCCGAATACGCTGCTGTTCGATGCCGGAGATACGATCCAGGGCACCGCCTTGGCCGATTGGCAGGCGCGCGGCAAACCGCTCGCCTGCGATCAGGAACTGGCCATGTACAAGGCCATGGACGTGCTCGGTTACGACGGCGGTACGATCGGCAATCACGAGTTCAACTACGGCTTGCCGTTCCTGAGCCAGGCAAGCGGTCAACCGATGTTGATCGACGGCGTCACGACAAGACGCTGCAAGGGGCCGAAATTTCCGCAGGTGCTGGCCAACGTGTTCAACGCGCACGATGGCAAGCCGTTGTATCCGCCAACCGCATTGCTGAAACGCACGCTCAAGGCGATCGATGCGAATGGCAAAGCGATCAGCGTGGAATTGAGGATTGGCATCATCGGCTTCACGCCGCCGCCGATCCTGCTATGGGATCGCAACAATCTTGAAGGCAAGGTCACCACCATCGGTGTGGTCGAAGCCGCACGTCGCTACGCACCCGCGCTGCGTGCGCAAGGGGCAGATCTCATCGTCGCGATTTCGCATGGCGGCATCGACACGCGCGCCTATTCCGACAGCATGGAAAACGCGAACTGGTATCTGGCCAAGGAGCCGGATATCGATGTGCTGCTACTCGGTCATTCGCACCAGGTTTTCCCCGATCCCGGCAACAACAAATCACGCTTCAATGGATTGCCCGATGTCGACAACGAGCGCGGCTTCATCCACGGCAAGCCAGCCGTCATGGGCAACCTGTGGGGCAAGAGTCTGGGCGTGGTCGAACTCGCTCTGGTCCGTCGCGAAGGGCATTGGCAGATTGACGCCAGCGCAACCCATTCGGAAGTTCGCAATATTCGTGACAAATCCGGAACCGTCGTCGTAGCGGATCCGGCCATCAGCGCTGCCGTGAAGGCTGAGCACCAGGCGACCATTGCCTATGTCTCGACGCCGATCGGCGAGAGTGATTTCGCCATGACCACCTACTTCACCGCAATTGGTGATGTCAGCGCGTTGCAGCCTGTCAACAGTGCCCAGCGCGAATACATGCAGCGTTACGTTGCCGAAAACATGCCTGATCTGAAAGATTTGCCGGTGATTTCGGCGGCTGCGCCATTCAAGGCCGGGTTTGCCGGTGCCACCGATTTTACCGACATCGCTGCAGGGCCGATGGCAATCCGCAGCGCCGCTGACCTGTATCTTTATCCAAATACAATATCGGCACTGAAAATCACCGGTGCCGATGTCAGGGCATGGCTGGAAAAATCCGCGCGTTTCTTCAATCGTATTGATCCGACGCTCGCAACGCCGCAGGAATTGGTCAACCGCAAGACACCGAGCTACAACTTTGATGTGATCCAGGGCGATATTCGCTATGCCATCGATATCAGCAAGCCCGTTGGTCAACGCATTGTGGAACTGACCTACAAAGGCAAACCCGTCGATCCCAACCAACTCTTCATTCTTGTGACCAACAACTATCGTGCAAGCGGTGGCGATTTTCCGGGCGCGGGGCCCGAGCACACGTTGCTGAATGCGCCGGACATGAATCGCAGCGTGCTGATTGATTGGCTGCGCCAGCGCGGTCATCTGACGCGTGATCGAGATGGCTCGGATCGACCCTGGCATTTCGTGCCTTTGAAGACGGCGGGTCCGATCGTGTTTCACTCAGCCAGCGGCAAGCTCGAATCATCGTCGGTCAGTGGCCTCGGCAAGGTCCGTGAAACAGCGAATGACGGCGACGGCATGTCGACCTATACAATCGACCTTTCCGAAACCCCCTGAATCTCGGATTCGACCTCTTGGCACCAATGACTCGGCAACGCGACGGTGTGAATCGCTCGCAACGCATATCACTCGAACGCACGCTGCTGGCGTTGAGTCTGCTTGCCGCACTTCCGCAAGCTGTCGCTTCTGCTGCGCTTCCCGCCGACATCCCTCTGCAATGGCCCCTGCCCTACGCACGCAGTGCGCAGATCACGCCCCTGCGCGCGCGCCTCGATGCGATGCGCATCGCACGGCCTGCGCCGGCGGGCAGCGCACCTCAAACTCGAATCGTCACCAACTGTGCCGATGATGATTCGTCAGGCAGCCTGCGCAATCTGGTCCAACTGTCCAACAGCGGTGACACGATCGATCTCTCAAAGCTCAGCTGCAGCACGATCTCGTTGAGCCAGGGTGCGCTGAAGATCGCACTCGATGATCTGACCCTGCGCGGACCGGGTGCGAATCAACTCACCCTCGACGGCAGAAACCGTGACCGCATCATCCTGCATCCAGGCTCGGGCACGTTGACCCTGCAAGGGCTGACCATCGCCAACGGTCGGTTTGATGCGGTCGACAACGACGTCGGCTTTGGCGGCTGTGTAGCCACCGGTGCGACCCTCCTGTTGCGCGATTCAGTGATCCGCGATTGCCTTGCCGTGGGTGTCGGCTCTTACGGCGGCGGCGTGCTTTCCGGCTTCCTGATCATGACCAACAGCACGATCAGTGGAAGCACCGCCTTTGGCGATCATCCAACCAATGGCACGGCGGCCTATGGCGGCGGGATCTTCGCCTATGGCGTCGATATCTTTGACAGTACGATTTCGGGAAATTCAGCGATCGGCACCGACAACGCGCCACTTTCGCATTTCGAAATCGCGGGCGGCCTTTTCATTGCGCGCAACGGCGGCAGCATCGAACGCAGCACGATCAGCGACAACTTCGCAATTCGCTTCGCCGGCGGTCTGACTCAGGAAGGCGATCTTGAACTGCGCAACTCGACCATTTCCGGCAACTCGACCGAACAGGATGATGGCGGCGGCCTGCGCGTTCGCCAGGTGACCTCGGTACTCATCGAAAACACGACGATCACCGGCAACCATGCCGGATCGTCTGGCGGCGGCATATCGTTCATCGACAATGCGCTGCCGTCGACCTTGATCAGCACGATTGTCGCCGGCAACAGCGCCGATGCTTCGGGCGCGGATATCGATAGCGCGATGCCGCTGAACATCTCCGGATCCAACAACTTGATCGTGGTTTCCGGTGCCAATGCGATATTGCCTGCCGATACGTTGAATGACGATCCTGAGTTGCTACCGCTCGCCAACAACGGTGGTTCAACACGAACCCACGCGCTCGCCGAGACGAGCCCTGCCATCGATCGCGGCACCAGCCCGGAAGGCCGTGGCACCGATCAGCGTGGATATGGATACTTGCGCGAGTCCAATGGCGTCGCCGACATCGGCGCGTATGAATATCAACTAGCGCAAAGCGAGCCGGTCGCACTGCCCGGACCGGGAATCATCGCGAGCATCACGCTGACCGGTTTGCTCGCGTCATTCGGGTTGCGTCGACGCCGCATCGCTGCGACGTCTTCAATCGATACAGCCGAAGCCGCAAACCGGGCTACTTCACGGTAACGCTGATTTTTTTCGAGACGATCGGCGGATCGAACTGCATGTGCAGCGCGTCAGCGAGATCGAGCTGCAAGGTGTGTTTGCCTGATGCGAGCTTGATCGTGGTCTCGGTCTGGCCACCACCGAAATGCTTGTGATGATCATCCACAGGAATCGGCAGATCGAGTGGCGGCAAGGCCGCGGCATCAATCAGCAGATGATGATGGCCTGTGCCTTCCTTCATTGTGCCCGCCGGCGAAACGCCCATCCCACGCAAACCGAAACGCACGGTGACCTCAGGCCCAACGGTTTCGCCGTCCTTCGGTGAAATGATGTAGAGCTCTACGCCAGCCGGAGCGGCTGTGCGCGGCAAGCTCATCGGTTTGCTCTCGTCGGCCTGAGCAGGCAGACCCTGCGAGGCGGCAGCAATCACGAGAGCGGACAAGATCAGTTTGAGTTGCATCGGATTTCTCCAGGTTGGCGGGATCTCACTCATCATAACGCCGAGTCCTCTGTTGGCCGAGTTTTGACTTGAGTCGCCGACAAATCGACCAATATCGGCTTTCACTTGAACGCTCATTCCTCGCCATCCCGACCATGAACCGTGACCGCGATGCCTAGCAGGACTTCACTCGGTTGTGCGAATCGCGAAGCGTTATCGAGCAACGCAACGTGCTCGCTGCGACAAAAAAATCGCAGTCAATTGATCGTCATTCAAGAATAAGTGTTGACGATTTCCTCCACACTACTTATTCTCTCGCGCCTCCCGGGGCCATAGCTCAGCTGGGAGAGCGCTACAATGGCATTGTAGAGGTCGGCGGTTCGATCCCGCCTGGCTCCACCAGATTTACCGAAAGGTTTTACCAGGTTTCTCTACGCGTCCCCATCGTCTAGAGGCCCAGGACACCGCCCTTTCACGGCAGTAACAGGGGTTCGAATCCCCTTGGGGACGCCAGTGACGATAAGGCTCGCGAAAACGAGTCGGATCGGAGAGAATAGCGGATTGCGCAGGACGCGCTGAAAAATGTGGAGCGGTAGTTCAGCTGGTTAGAATGCTGGCCTGTCACGCCGGAGGTCGCGGGTTCGAGTCCCGTCCGCTCCGCCACTTTTCACAAGGAAACCCGCGCAAGCGGGTTTTTTTGTGTCCGTGATTTTTCGCCCTGCGTGAGACAGTGCACACGGGTCCGATCTCGGCAGCATGAATGCCTCAGATGCGCGCCGCATCAGCGTTCCAAGTCTCCTGGATGAAGCCAAGCCAGAGCATCCCGACAACGCGCGAAAAGTTGGCTTCAGTCAGCCCAACGCACGAGTCTGCTCGGCAGGCACGGCAGGCGCCTTCTCCAGGGTCCCAATCGAATGGCCCTGCTCGGCCAGATATTCGAGCCATCGATTGAGGAATGAACTCTGGCGCACGCGCCGCTCGAAAATCGTGCGCGCCGGCGGCAGCGGACCGATCGCGCGCTCAAGACGAAGATCCGAGTGATAGTGCAGCACCTCGGCCATGCGCGCGTCGCGATACATGCGGATATTCGCCGAAGGCACCAGACCCCCGGTTTTATCGTCACGCAGGCAATACGTGAGGATCAGATCCACCGTATAGCGATGGTGCTCGGTCACCTCGAGTAGCACGTCGAGGTGATCATCCAGCGAGGAGAGATAGCGACCAGCAACCAGACGCTGCGGCGCAAACAATCGGGCCAGCCGATGATAGTTCTCGCTATGCATTCCCATCAGCCATGAGAATCGGCTCGGCAACGCGGATACAGGGTTGGCGATAAGGGTCGACATGAGTCGATCATAGCATCGGGGTTTCTGTCGACCAGTCTGTTGCGGATGCCCGCTTCGGGCGTACTATCGAGGTCTCGCCTGACGACTTTCGAACTTCAGTTCGAATGGCTGTCGCCGCCTAAGCAAACTCTGACCCACTTCCGTTTGTGGTGAGCCGAGCCTGTCGAAGGATGCGCGGACATTCGCGGGGAATTCACAACATCGCCGCGTCTGGGTTCTGCGAGTCCTCCACATCGATTGACTCAGCGGCGAACTCCACCCCATCAAAACATGTGCTTCTCAATCCCGAGCTGCGAAAGGATCTTGCTCGCAATTTCCTCGATCGAAGTATTCGTCGTGCTCTGCATCGGAATGCCTTCGCGTCGATAAAGTTTTTCCGCAATCTCAAGTTCACTGCGACATTGTGCAAGTTTGGCGTACTGGCTGCCCGGACGACGCGCCTCGCGCACCTGGGCAAGCCGCTGTGCATCGATGCTCAACGCATACAGTCGCGATTTGAACGGCTTCAAACGCTCAGGCAATTCAAACCGTTCGAGATCTTCCTCGGTCAACGGGTAATTGGCCGCCTTCACGCCATAGTGCAGCGCCATGTAGAGGCAGGTCGGTGTCTTGCCGACGCGCGATACACCGACCAGGATCACCTCGGCATCGTCGTAACGCACATCGATGCCATCGTCGTGCGAAAGCGCATAGTTGGTTGCGTTGATGCGTGCCTCGTATTCGGCGAAGTTGGTCAAGCCATGCGCCTTGCCGACACGCGAACTGCGCGACACACCCAGCTCATCTTCCAGCGGCCCGATGAATGGCGCAAAGACATCCATCATCAAGCCACCGCCGGTCGCGACCGTGTCGCTAAGCGATTGATCCATGATCGTATTGACCACGATCGGGCGCATGCCGGTTTTCAACAGGCAGGTCTTGATGCGCAACGCCGCGTGTTCGGCCTTGGATTCGGAATCGACGAACGGCATTCGAAACGTCTCGAAATCGACCCCTTCGAATTGGGTCAGCACACTGTGCCCAATCGTCTCAGCGGTGATCCCGGTGCCATCGGAGACATAAAAAACGGTGCGGCGCATGCGCGTTCCAACTGCGTGAAGGACAACCAGTCTATGCAATCACGCGACCGACGGCGAACAACGTCTGCAGCGCACGTGCTGAAGTCATGCCGATCCGCAACCAGAGTCTGATAGACGCGGTGATACCATCGACCACCATCACCACGCCGCCATTGTCGACCATGAGCGAAAACGATCAGCCGCCCGGCTCGACGCTGTCCAAGCACACCACGCCGACCTGGGAAATGGAGTTGCTGATTTCCGGCGTCACTGTGTTTGCCCTGCTGCAGCTGCCAGGCGCGATGGATCAAGCGTTCCTCGCGTTGCTGCCGCGGCTCGATTCGCATTGGGATTCACTCGCGCAACTGCTGTTTCTCTACAGCAAGATGAGCGTGATGATGCTGGCCATCGCCTTCGTGCTGCATCTGACCCTGCGCGGTTACTGGATTGCCCTGGTCGGCATGCATTCCATCTACCCGCAAGGCATCAACTGGGATCGCCTGAAGATCGGCCCGATCCAGCGACGATTGATCGACCAACGCGGCATCACCATGATCGATCGCATCGAGACGGCTGACAATCGCGCGAGCATTGTTTTTGCATTGGGCGTCAGCCTGGCGCTGGTCATGGTGGGCCTGGTCGCAATGGTCGCATTGTGTTTCACGATTTCCGGCTTGCTGGCCTGGCTGTTCGATTGGAAATGGATGCTGGGCAACGGTGCCTTCCTCCTGGTGGCGATGGTTGCCTCGGCATATGCGTTGGCCCATCAGATTGATCGCCGCATGGGCGCGCGGTTATCCCGAGATGGCTGGCTGGCTCGCGCCATCGTCGGGGTCTACCGCTCGTACGGATGGGTGGGTTTCGGCAGCCAAAGCCAGCCAACCATGAGACTGTTGCAAAGCCATGTCGGTGAGCGCAAGGTTTCGGTAGCGACATTCTTTATAATAAGCATTGTGAGTTTCATCCTTTTCGCTCAACTGGTGCTGCAAAGAAATGATGTCTCGATTGGTGACTACGCGCACTGGCCAGACGCCGAGATTGGCAAAACCGACTCGCTGATTGACCAGCACTATCGCGATCAGGCCAGTCACACCAACGCCTTGCTGCCGACCATCGACAGCATGTTCCCGACGGGCAATTACCTCAGCTTGATCGTTCCGTTCGATCCCAGGTTGCATCCTGCCCTGATGGCCAGCGCCTGCCCGACCATCTGGCGAGCCAGTGGCGCACTCTCACAACGGACGCCCCTGCTCGATTGCATGGCGCGTCTGCAGCAACTTGAGCTCGATGGGCAACCGATGGTTTCCCCCTCGTTTCGCTACTACGCCGATCCGAAGACCGCACAGAATGGTGTGATCATGATCGTCCCGATCGTCAGCCTCGCGCCAGGCGAACACGTGCTGAGCCTCAAGCGCCCCAAGCGCCAGGCTCCGAACCCTCGCGATGAAACACCCGATCGCTATCAGATCGCATTCTGGAAGTAGCCCATTTCGCACGAGCGCTTGCCTGTCTCCCGTAGGAGCCCGTTCACGGGCGAGCCCTTCGTCACCCCGCATCAAAGCTCGCCCCTGAAGGGGCTCCTACCAAGCTCGACGCCGACCATGCCGGAAATCAATCAGCGAATTCCGCCGCACGGTATTCAAAAGCCAAAACGCCACAGCATCGCAACATCGACTGGAATCGCCTTCGGCGGCACCACCCTAACGGAGCAATCTCCACACCCCGTCGCACCTGTGCAGGACTGTCGCTTGATCACATTTTGATTACCAAGACCAAATCTGAAGAACATTCGGAAAAGAAGCGAGCACGGCAACCAAACCTCTCGTCATCCCGGCGAAGGCCGGGATCCAGCGACTTTGATCTTGAGTTGACACCTGGAACCTTCGCTCGTGCAATTCGAATCGTTGCCCACGTATCTGGAAATCAAAAGCAGAGGCACTGGATCCCTGCCTGCGCAGGGATGACGAGCCCGTTTAACGCAGTGACGTTGGGTGATTCCGGCGACTTGCCGTGATGACGAAAGTCGTGATCAAGTGACAGGCGCAAGCAGGCGCCTAGTACCTTTGCATTGCTCGAAACGCAAAACGCGCCCAAGCAACCCTCCCCCACAGTGTTGTCCACCAGACAACCCCGGTAGAATGATGCACTGCATTATTTTTCCCGGAGATGACCCTTGAGCGACATGGTTCTTTGGCTTGATGCCTTGCGTTTGTCCGATCTTGGCAAGGTCGGTGGCAAGAACTCCTCGCTCGGCGAGATGATCGGCAACCTGAGCAAACTCGGCGTTTCGGTGCCGGGCGGCTACGCGACCACGGCCGATGCCTTCCAGCAGTTCATCGCCCAAAGCGGCCTCGCCCAGCGCATCCAGGATCGCCTCGCCACACTCGATGTCGACAATGTCTCCGAGCTGACCACGGCCGGCGCCGAAATCCGCCAATGGGTCATCGATACGCCGTTGATCCCCGAGTTCGACAAGGCCGTGCGCGAAGCCTATGCGCAGCTCTGCGAAAAAGCCGGCAGCACCGACATCGCGGTCGCCGTGCGCTCCTCGGCCACCGCCGAAGATCTGCCCGATGCCTCATTCGCCGGCCAGCAGGAAACCTTCCTCAACGTCAGCGGCGCCGATGACGTCATCCACACGATGAAGGAAGTCTTCGCCTCGCTCTACAACGATCGCGCGATCGCCTACCGCGTCCATCACGGCTTCAAGCACGAGGATGTCTCGCTCTCGGCCGGCGTGCAGCTCATGGTGCGCTCGGATATCGGCGCCTCGGGCGTGCTGTTCACCCTCGATACCGAATCCGGTTTCCGCAATGCGGTCTTCGTCACCGGCAGCTACGGCCTCGGCGAGATGGTCGTGCAAGGCGCGGTCAATCCCGATGAGTTCTACGTCTACAAGCCGAGCCTGAGAAACGGCAAGCCGGCCATCCTGCGTCGCCAGATCGGCTCCAAGCAGCAGCGCATGGTCTATTCCGATACGCCCGGCGAACGCGTGCGCATCGAGGAAACCCCGATCGCCGATCGCAACCGCTTCTGCTTGAGCGATGAAGATGTCCACGAACTCTCGCGCCAGGCGCTGACCATCGAGGATCACTACGGCCGCCCGATGGATATCGAGTGGGCGAAGGATGGCGGCACCGGCAAGCTCTACATCGTCCAGGCGCGCCCGGAAACGGTGAAGTCGCGCGCACACGTCACCCAGATCGAACGCTTCCATTTGGGTGCACGCGGCAAGATCATCGCCGAAGGCCGCTCGGTCGGCCAGAAGATCGGCAGCGGCATCGCCCGCGTCGTGCGCTCGATCAAGGATATGGATCGCGTCAAGGAAGGCGATGTCCTCGTCGCCGACATGACCGATCCCGATTGGGAGCCCGTGATGAAACGCGCCTCGGCCATCGTCACCAATCGCGGCGGTCGCACCTGCCACGCCGCGATCATCGCGCGCGAACTCGGCGTACCGGCCATCGTCGGCACCGGCAACGGTCTCGAACTGATTGCCGATGGCACCGAAGTCACCATCTCGTGT
>JBBQTY010000056.1:0-20369 GCA_038234445.1 Lysobacterales bacterium | reverse complement strand
TTAGTGCCAACGACGGTGAGCACGGACTCGAACCCTGGAAGGTCGTTCTGACGATAGAGGTGGAGTTGTTCAAAAACGGTTTCGAATAATGCCACGCGCGTTGCCGACTGCAGCATCGACAGCGCGCTCCGAGTCGGCTGCCACGCGAAAACAGGCGTTCGAATCGCCAGTTCGGTCATGGCATGTTGCTGTGGCTAGCTCGTGCCAGCTGATTCTTGCGCGTCGCCACGTGCTGGCCAAACTTCCGGTGCCGGTTACATCATCCGGCATTTTTTGCTATATGAGCCAGATCGATGATTGCCGCCACCCGCGCCCGCTCGATACCCAATCGCCACTACTGAGTCGGGAGCTTTGTATTGGATCGAAGTGGTCAGAGGATCGAAGGGGTCAGAGTCATTGATTTTATACCGACCGAATCAATTACTCTTACCACGACGCCATTCACACCCATTTCATCGAGAGTGGGGCATAGGTGGGGAGGCATCGCAAGAAGTCGCCGTGCTTGACGACTCTCCCGGGGCAGGCCCGTCTTCCGCGGTTGCCATCGAATCAGACAAGACGTAAACGGGTCGTTTTGACTTCGCAATCTTTGTCAGTTCGATTGACCGAATGCGCGCGGAAACATCCAGCTAACCGCCATCAGCCGTGCCCTGCAATGGCGACTTCAGACGCAAACCGTCATTGGAGTACACGCCGCCATTGGCAGCCAGTGCATCGGGTGCGAAGCCGGGATTGTCCTCGGCCTGTTCCCATTGATTCGGATGACGGGGGCCTGGAATGTAGGAAACCCATTCGCCATATTCCGTCTTCTTCTTGGGGTCGATTTCGTATTCAATCGGCGCGCGAACGAGGAAGAACGGTTGGTGTGCCTGGTCACCGAGCGTGGGTACCACAAATCTCCAGCGTTTTGCGGCGGTCAGCGCGGAGTTAGCCAATACCTTGCGCCATCTCTCCATTTCCTTTTCGTTGTTACCTACCACACCGAGGTTGACTTGCTCCGCGATGGCATCTTCGACGGCTCCATCAGGAGCCACCTTGATCAACAGATAAACCTTCCCTTTGACGCGCGCTCTCACGGCATCACTTGGGTAGACCGGTGGCGTCATCTTCACAGGCGCGACTTCGGCTCCGTGCTCAGGGCTTTTCGCACTGAAATACGAAGCGGCCAGTCGCAACAAATACCTGTCGCCTTCGACTGGCTTGGCCACTACCAGAATGCTCATGGAATTCAGGATTGTGGCTTTGGCCGAAACGCCAGTCGGCAACGGGCCGACCACAAATGACCAGCGCTTGACGTTGCTATCGATAAAATCGCGAATGGACGCGTCGACCTTTTCCGATTGATCCAGGTGATAGCTGCGCAAGGAGCCATCCTGAGCCACCTCCACGGTGCCGGTCAGCAACATGCTGGCTTCCGTCTGCTTGCGCAATTCGCTCGTACCACTGGCCCAGGCAGAAAAAGCCACCAGCGTCAGCGTCATCGCCAGCCAAGTGCGCATCGCCCGATATTCCGCATTCATTGTGCCGCCCTCTAGACAGTCCAGTCATGACCAAAACAGACAAATGATGCAATCCGCCATTGCTTTGTTCGCAGTATATGCAATCGACCGGATGCATGGGTGGCGGCAGGGTCGTAACTGAAAAAAGGCGATTTTGGATATCGTTGGAATCAGAGTCGAATGGCGCTGACTTAGCGTCATCATCCCCGCTTGCCCAGCCATTCGGCTGTTAAAAGCCGCGCATCGTTGTCCGGGGAAATGTCTTGGATACGATTCGCGCGATACCTCGTAAACACCAATATTCTCGTCATCCCGGCGGTCTTAAGTAAGTGTCATTCGTATCAGAGTCATTGACAATTTGCCCACCCAATATCAATTGCACTGAGTCCGTCGCCCCCGTTGATCCATACGCTTATCAGAAACGTCAGACATGCTTCCCTGCTTGTTTGAGCGCCAACGCTCTATTTCCGAGGGGCTGCTCATGCGCGTCGCAAGCCGCAGGCGTGGAATCGGGCTTTCGCGGAATCATGCACAGACCGCAGCATTGTTCACGCGGATAGTTTGGGTCCGCCTGATGCTGTCCATCAAAGGCAATCTGTAGCCCCGGGAGATGCCAGGATGAAAAACCAGACTCGCGCTTGGACAGTCTTCGCTTGGTGATGGCTAGCCATCACATGACTAAGTGATGTTATGGGTTTCTTTACTGTTAGATAAAAAGGACCGAAGCCTTCCGCCAGCTCACATAGTGTCTTTGGTTTGTCGATCGTGGACTGGCCCCACCCAGGATCTGTACTGCATGGAATTCGACTATTCGAGCACCATGACGCTTGCTGCGTCATTGCAGCGGATTCGATAATTTTTCTGAGGAGTCAAAAAAAGAGGCCTCCCGAAGGAGGCCTCTGAACTCAATCAATGTTGCGACGGGTTACGGGATCGTGATCGCCGCTCCGACGTTGTTGTAGCCGTAATCGAGAACCTGAATTGGGAATCCACCTGCCGAGGTAGTCACGTGCAGATAGCCAAAGTTCAAGGCGGCGGTCGTCTCGTTATAGAAAGCAACACCGATGTAGCTGGTGCCGCCGACTTGGAACGCGCTCATATCCGCCCCACTCGACGCGGCCGACACCGGAGAAGACGGACCGATCGAGTCACCAGAGTGAAGTGACTTGAAGTCCGTCCCGCCAGGCGTGGCCACGACGCCGCCCACCAGGGCGCTGAACGCGGCAGGCACCGCATCGCCGTACCAGTAGACAGCGATCGCTGGCGCGCCGAGCGTGTACAGGTTGATGTCATCGGCGGTGATCGCCA
Source organism: Lysobacterales bacterium (assembly GCA_038234445.1). Classification (GTDB taxonomy): domain Bacteria; phylum Pseudomonadota; class Gammaproteobacteria; order Xanthomonadales; family Rhodanobacteraceae; genus Dokdonella. Next base: position 17,562 of record JBBQTY010000056.1, on the reverse strand, counting down.
CGCTATACGGGTGGTAGTTGCCAAGAGCGAAGTCAAAAGAGCTGCCATCACCATCCGCTGTCACCGCTTGGTTGATGGTGCCGGTTACGACATTGGCACCACCGCCGCTACCATCGAAGCCATCCTTGAAGATCAAGTCGACGGGTGGAGCCGGAGTTACTTCCAAGGTCACCGGAACTTCGATCCGGAGGTTTGTCGCGTCGTTGGTGTTGACGCAGAGCAGACCCGAGTAGTTACCCACTGCCAGCGTGGCCGGATTGATGGTCAGCGCTACGTTCTTGCTGGACATCGGTGCAACCGTGCCAATTGCCGGACTCACGGTCAGCCACGATACGTTGCTAGGCGCATCGCAACCAACTCCCGGTGGGCCACCCGCGCCTTCCACTGCACGGACATACAGCGACTTGTAACCGGCTTGTCCAACCTCGGTTTGAGACCACGCGCCATCAGCAGTAGTATACGAATAGCCACCCGCCGGTGCGGAGGTTTCGTCTGCTCCTACAAACAACCCGCTGATGCTTGTCGCATCCCACTGCACGCCAATGTAGACGCTGCCGCTCGCAATCGAGAGGTTCATCGACGAAATGTCGAATGCCTGGAACGACTCGGCCAGAGCGCTGGTGATGTTGTTAGCCGTGACGTCCACGGAACCGAGCAGCGTTCCAGGCGAACCACCGACCCCATCATCCGCATACACGATGATCTTGACGGGAACAGCAGTAAGGCCCGTATTGGTCAGGAACGTCACGCATACGGTGCTGAACGTGGCGGGATACGAGGTCGGCGTAAACTTGTCCGCCATCCGCGCGTCGGCGCCGGCACTCGCGTTCCAGCCATAACCGTTATCCGGGGCGCCACCGTGATCGTGCGTGATCATGCCCGTTACGCTGCTATCGCATGCCGGGTCACTGGCAAGGATCCCGCTGGTGATCGGTGGGAAACCGCCGTATGCGGACAACAGATTCAAAGCCTGCGGCATCGGAACTTCTCCCGACATCGCAGCCTTGGCCGCATCATTGATGCGGATCTGGGCCGCATTTCTGGCGAGTACGTGCGCCTTGCGCGATGCTGCCTGCGCCTCACGTGCAGCCAACGCCCGCTTGATGTCATAAGTCAGCGTTGCGGTACCCGTATTGCCGATCACCAGCGTGTCGGTGCCGGTAGAACCCTGCGCGACCGTGAAGTCGAACGAGGCGGGCGACACATTTGCGATCGGTACGCCGGTTTCGGCCGTGACGTTGAGCGTGTAGTCCTCAGCCTGACCATAGCCCGCTGAATTGCATGGCGTCGGCGCCGTGTTGAACTTCTTGATCACGCGCATGCGGGTTGGGCCGCCCAAGGCAGTCGGGGGCACCACGATGGTGCCCGTCGACTGTTGGCCATCGGTGCCAGTCGAGTTGACCAGGTCACTCAAAGCAGAGTTTTCGCCCGCGCCGAACACGCCGTCCTGGTTCCAGTCGACAAAGACCTGGAGCTTCGCGGTGAATCCGCCATCCGTGTTGCCCTCGACTGCAATGGGGTAGCTCATTCCCGCAGTGACGTCACCGCCGGCAACCAACAGGAAATCCTCCAATGGCGGAGTGCCGTTGAGGAGTGGCGAACTGGCGTTGTCGATACCGCTGAACAATACGCGGCTGATTGGCTCAACGTTGCTCGGGAACGTTACCGGGCAATAGGGAGCCGGGAACGGATCGCCCACTGCGAAATCCGCGATGACCGTGCAATCGGCAGTCGCTGGTGCAGTTGTGAACGTGTTTCCTACCAGCGAACCACCGCAGGTGCCGGCGACGTCGTTGATGTGGAAGCCCGGATTGGGCGTCAGCACAAAGCTGGTCGTAGCTCCGGTAGCCACCGTCTGCACGGTCGCGGGCGAGATTGAGCCTGACGGTGTGCCAACGCTTGGCGTCACCGTGAACGTCGCGGGTGCAACGGTCAGCGTGGCCGAAGCCGCGGCGACGTTGTTGCCCTGGTTAGTCTGCAATGCACCGGCCGCCAGCGTGTTGACGTAGCTACCAGCGAGGGAAGCCTTGACCACGATGTCCAGAGTGCAAGAGCCATTCGCCGGAATCGACACGCCTGCAGGCAGGCCAACGCTGGCCCCCCCCCCTTGCGGACGACCCAGGACGATACCGCAGGTGGTCGTGGCGGAAACCACGGTCAGGCCTGTCGGCAGCGTATCCGTCAGCGGCGCGGTAAGCACGGCCGGTGAAGCCGTCGGATTGCTTAGCGTAATCGTTGCGACGCTGTTCACTTCGGTAAGGACGCTGGCCGGCGTGAAGGTCTTGCTCAGGGTCGGTGCCGGGTTCGCCGCGAAGTTCGCGATCACCGTGCAGTCGGCGGTGACAGCCGCGGTGGTGAACACGGCACCAGCCAATGTACCTCCGCAGGTGCCGCCGACGGTGTCGATGTGGAAGAACGGGGCGGCCGCCAGCGTGAAGGCGATCGTGCCGTTCTCGTTAACGATCTGCGCAATGGCTGGAGTGATCGTTCCGGACCCCGTACCCACGCTCGGGGTGACCGTGTACGTAGGTGGAAGACCATTGCAAGTGCCGATGTTGCTGTTGTCAATAACCACGGCGTCGACATCGAGCGTGTTGCCATTCGTGCCGGTACCCTTGGTGCCAGTGATCGCAATGTTGGCGATGTTCTTGGCAAACCCATTGACGGTGGAGATTGCGGCTCCGTTGATGCATATCACACTCGTTTGTGCAGCGCGGTTCGAGATGACCTTGAGGTCGAAATACGTGCCAGCCGTCCAAGAGGAACCCGTGTCCACAAAACCGGAAACGCCTGGGCCACCAGCGTTCGGATCAAGCACCTGTATCTTGTTGACGCCCAATGTTGGACGCAAGAAACGGACGCGGGTAGTGATGAATCCCGCGCCTGGATCTTGCGGCGTGAAATCCCACTCGGTTCCGTTGGTTGCAGCGTTCTGGTTGATTGCAAGCTTTGCGCTGGCAATCGCGTAAGTGGTTGTGCCTACACCTTGGGTCGGCGATATCGCCGTAACCGTACCGGTGCCTGCCGTGGCCCATGTGACGCGCAATTCCTGTAAACCCGCGCCAGGATTAGCGGTTGAAACCTTCAAGTCAGCGGCGGCGCCACCAGATCGGCCCCAGCCGCCCTGCGCAGCGAGGTTTCCGACGACGAAGGTCGGCGTCTCAAAACCTGCGCTGTAAGTGACAACGCCCGGGCTCGTCGACGTGTAGGTGGCGCTAGCGATAGCTCCGTAGTTGCCAGCATCTGTCTGTAAAGCACCGGCCGGGATCGAGTTGGTGAAAACGCCAACTGTGGCCACCTGCACTTTGACCGTGACGGTGCATCCGGCGGGTGGAATCTGTGCACCCGTGCCGAGCGTGATCGTGGATGCCGCCGGGACAGCGGTGACCGTACCGCTGGGACAGGTCGTCGACTCGCTCGGCGTCGCCGCGACGGTCATGCCGGTCGGCAAGGTATCGACGAGATTGGCTGTCAATGTCAGCGAAGCAGCCGCTGCATTGAGTTGACCCAGTGACAGGGTCAGCGTCGTCGGCAAGGTGATATCGCCATTGGTCGGGCTGAACGACTTCGCCAGCGACGGAATGGCCGGTGGCGGCACGACTATCGGGTCAACATTGACCGTATAGTCCTCAGCCTGTCCGTAAGACGTGCCGGCTGCGTCCGTGCCATCGCACGCGGCACCTGCCGACGAGTATTTCTTCACGACGCGCATGCGCGTGTTGCCGGTGATCGCGCTCACCGGGATCAATATGTTGGTGCCCGTTGTCTTTCCATCGAGGCCGGTGGAATTCGTGATCGAGCCGAGTTCGTAACGCTCCGACGCGTCCTCATTGAATAGGCCGTCATGATTCCAGTCGATGTAGGCGCGGAAGAGGTTCGTGAAGTTGCCGTCGGAGTTGCCTTCCGCCGACATCGCGTACGTTGAACCCGGATGCAGGTTGCCGATGATCAGGGTGAAATCTTCATCCCCATTTGTCGGCGGAGCATTGGTCGCATTGGTCGACGTATTGTTGATATCGGCGATCTTGACGCGCGAGATCGGTTCGATGTTGTCGACAAAGTTGCGTACGCAATACGGCTCAGGGAACGCAAAAGCGGAGCCGCTCGCAATGAGCCCTCCTCCCGCTACTACTAAAGCCAAAGCTGTTTTCAACAGACGTTTCATGCGGAATCTCCACAGGGGTAAACGGTAGACGAGGGCGACACTGCGCCCACACGCCAAGGTGCCCGCCGACAATCCGGCGAACGTTCATCAAGATCACAACAAAATCCCGCACGATCGGCGGAGGGACGGATTTCCAACCACACACTTCCATTCATCGCGACTCCCCAGCCGTGCGTGAAAAAAGCGTAAATCTGGCCCTTCCGGGAAGATACCCGTCGATCGCCATTCAGATCAATTCAACCGGTGTTCGATCATTGCATCCCTTCCAACCAACAAACTTGCATGCCGGAAAAGACACTCGACTATAGGCCGGCCGCACCGCCGCAACAACCTTTTTTCGCCCCCGTTTTCGAAAATGAACCTTAAACGTCGTGGGGCCATTTGGTGCGCCACGGCAATCGGGTTCCGTCTGAACGAGATCCGCGAATAGCGAGCCCTGGAGGTCAAGAGTGTCCGGGTCGAACGGTACCTACGTAAGCCCAAGCCACTGATCTAAAGAGTTAAATCGACTTCAAATGCGTAGGTGGAGATACTCGACAACACCGGCAGCATGAAGGAGCCGACCTTGTATGGATCGTAGCCGCCGCCGCGGCGAACGCGACCATGTGATCGAACTTGAGAAAACGAAGCTGAGACCGTCATGGAAGGACGAAGTGGACTAAGCACAGGCACCCGCCTGCCTGGCGGTCCGCGAGCTGCACATGAGCGGAAAGCCATCGGTGACGACCCTTCTGTGCGCCAAGCTGACGCCCAAGGACTAACTCAATTTCCTCTATCGACAGCGATGGCATGTCGAACTGGATCTGCGCCTTCTGAAGACCACGATGGGTATGGATACGCTCAGCAGCAAGAGCCCGCCTATGGCCATCAAGGAGACCTGGGTACACCTGTTGGCCTACACCCTCATCCGCCGGATGTTGCTTCAAGCGGCCGGCATCGAGGGAGTCCTGCCGAACCTGTTGAGTTTCAAGCACGCGCTGCAACGGTGCGTGGCATGGCGAAACGCGTTGCCTCACTTCAACCCGGTTGCCGCACAAATTCTGCTGCGTCTCATTGCCGAAAGACGCGTCGGACAGCGGTCTGGATGCATCGAGCCACGCGCCATCAAACGAAGACTGAAACCCTTTGCATTATTAACCCAATAACGCCACCTCGCCTGCGAACAAGTACAACTTTACGGTCGCCAGAAAAGGCGCAAGTAAGCGCCCAGACTTGGCTGCTTTGCTTTTATTCGAAGCCGCTGTAGAAAATCACATCCGTTTCATACGCACCGATGTCCACATGCGGAGGTTGTATTCGAGTCGCACCATCGAGGTCGACTGCCGTCAATCCGCCGGGCGGGTTGTCCAGGCCTGCGTTTACCAAAGGCGAGCGCGAAGATTGGCGAAAGTTGAACAAGCCGCCAGCATAGATTGGCGCCTGAGAGAAATTGTGGGCACTTGAGGCATCCGGTGGATTGCCGGCGACATTGGTGACGTCGTTGTTAAGCAGCGTGGCGACCGTGGTGTTGTTGACGTCAGCACCGGAGTTGACCCAGAACAGATTGTTGGCAAGGGTGAAGTGCGCATCGCCGGCAAGCCAAAAACCTCCATACGGCCCGGTGTCCGTCGCGGAGTTGGCCACAATCGTGTTGCTGGTGATATAGGCAGCATTGCCGTTGGCCAATATCTCTGCGGCACCATATTGCACGGCTTGATTTGCGAAAAACAAATTGTTGCGAACGCGCATCGTGCCATTAGCTGCAACGGCAAAGGCACCACCACCACCCGAGTGGCGGTTGACGAAGAATCGGCAAGACTCGATCGTCAGGTTGCCGGCGGCATTCACCTGGAGCGCTCCGCCGGCACCGGCATAGTCGCCAGCTGCATTTGTGAAGGTGATACGACGAACCGAAAAATCCGCCCCGGAGAATGCGTTGACGAACAGGATGCCGTTGGTGCCCTGCCCGTCCAGTATCGTCACGTCGCCGTCTTCCGCGTTGCAAGCCGCACCCCAGCCGCCGGACATGGTCACGCTGTGACCATCGAGGACGTTGAAAATCAGTTGCTGGTCGACTGCGATGGTGCCGGAACGAAAGCGGAACTCGTCGTCCTGAGCATTCAGCCCAGCCGAACTCAGTGCAGCCTGAAATCCGGTCATTGAGCTCACGCAATACAGCGATGCCGAAGCTGGCATGGGCAAAAGCGTCAGCACGATCACCATGAAAGCAACGAGCCCCCTGAGTTGGCCGCCTCGGCTCCTCTTGATCACCTGCGAGCACATCCACGCTTGAATGTTCATCCGCTCAACCTCGCAAGAAGGGCACTTCAGTTGATATGGATGATAGATCGCCCCCGAGGTTGCGCATTGACCGTGGTCAAGAAGTTCCAGGAAGATTCAGGACGCCCATCATTCCAACGGAATAGTGGGCGATAAGCATGTAGAAGGCAGCGTTTGAAGGAGAAGGGAAGCGGATTAGATGACTACATTTGTGGGGTTCCATTCATGTGAATTGCCGAGCGCAGTGTTTCGCTTGCGGAATCAAACGGAGGGGAAATCGTGGGTGTCCCGATCGTCTCGGTGGGTGCCGATCGTCTCGTAGGAACTATCTATGGGCCACTGGCTACAGATCGAAATCGTCCGCGAAGATGCGGTCGGAATCGATGGCTTGCAGGACGATGCCATCAAAGCTGCCGCTCGTCGTGCCGTTCGGATTGGTATCGCCTTCGCGAACGATCAACGAGATCTCGACTGTCGTGTAGCGAGACCATGATTCTTGCGGCACGTTGATGGTGGCGACCGTGGTCGGTGCGACGAAGGTGGGCGATTTTGGAAAGACAACTTCGCCTTCGCCGTTAGTGATACCGCTGCATAACTCGTTGCCGCTGTTGTAGCGCAGCTTCCAGCCGAGGTTCGCGCTGTCACGGAAAACGTTGTTGACCTCGGCGCCGCCGTGGGTGAACCCGCTGAGCTCATAAACACCCGGCCCAGGAATATGCACGCACTGCGACAATCCGATCAGATCGCCACTCGCCACGGGTGTCTTCGCGATCGTGACCGATCCTGCGCTCGATGCGCCAGTGTTGACCCAGGAGGAAACACCGGCCGTGATGATATTCCACAGACGCAGGTCAACGTCGAAACCGGGATCAAGCACGAGGTTGCCGATGCCCTGCAGTTCATAAGCGCCAATATCGCCCACGCCGTAGCGATCGCCTACGAGCGCCATGTCCTTGTCATGCTTTTTTCCGTCTACCCCATTGGTATTCGTGACTCCAGCGAAGTCGACCGCAGGTGATGCTGCCTGCACGTGGTAATCATCGTGGCCCGGATCAATGAAACGAGGGTTCGAGGAGATCACCGAAGTGCTGTTGATGAGACTGGCAAGCTCGCTGGCGATGACATCGTCGATATCGCGGGGCCCGCTGATCTGAGCCGTCTGCTTGCCGGGTTGCCACACGATCGTCTGCTTGAGTTGCAGCTTGCTGTCGACCGCAATCACAACGTTGCCGGACAAGGTGTTGTTGGTGATCGTGCTGCCGAGGATGTTGATCGGCGCGCCATTGAGCGATTCGACAATCCCGCGCACCATCGTGTTGTTGGTGACCAGCGAATGGTTGAGACTGACTGTCACGGCATCGTCGGATGCATCCGCACGCAGCACCGTGCCAGCGACATTGTCCTGGATGATCGTACGCGAAATCTCGCTCCGACCTGCTTCGGAAACCACGACGATGCCGCCACCCGTCTGCACATTGGTGCCGTTCAAGGTTTGATTGCCGATGATCGCCCCATCGTTCATGCGGAAGTAGCTGCCTCGGGAAAATCCGAGTCCGTCGTTGTCGTGGCCCACATATACGGCTGCGGCCTGTGGTGCGATGTTGGAGTCGAGGATTCCGCCATAGACATAGGCATCCACATCGCCGACGTCGTTGAGACTGTTATAGGGCTGGAGGTCGATCGCGCCGCTTCGTTCGCTGGCAAAGTTGGAGCTGATGTCCGCGCCCGGCAGCAGGGTGAACGTGGCACGGCCGTTAGAGCCTGTGTTCTGTTGGCCCTGCAAAGATACGCCGCCGCCGATTCGCGCTTCGTTGCCGCCGATCGTCGCCAGCCCGAAGTAGCCGTTGCTGCCGACATCGGCGCTGGTTACGCCAATGCCATACATGCGCAAACCGCCCCCATACTGCGTGGCTGTGTTGGCAAAAATCGAACTGCCGGGCGCGGTCATTGTCATGGTGCCCCAGCGCAGAAAAATTCCACCGCCGCTTCCGTTGGCGATGTTACTGTTGATCAAGGTGTTGTCGCCGATGATCAGCTTCGCGCTTGCGCTGTTTCCCTGAAAGTAGATGCCACCGCCGTTACTCGCTTGGTTGTTGTCGATCGCCACGTCGCCCGTTTCCAGCGTGCCCCCGCCAAGGAAATAGATGCCGCCGCCATTTGTCGCGGTGCCCCCAGTCAAACGCAACCGCCGTAGTTTGACCGTCGACGTGCTCGTGTTGATGATTTGCACGACGGGGAAATTGCCCCCCGAGCTCATGTCGAGCTCGGTTTTCGAGGTATCAGGCAAAGTTGATGTGCAGCTCGGGAAGCCGCCGACGATTGTGAGATCCTGCGCGGTGTTGACGACGATGTGCTTGCCCGCGTAACTCACTGAACGGGTCAGACGGATCTCGTCGGGTCCCGGGTTGGCTTCAGCTGCGGCGACCGCCGCATCGATCGTTGCCGCGTCGCAAAGCTGGCTGCCGGTACCGACCTTGTAGATTGCCGCTCCTGCGACGGACGCGTGCACCAGCGCCATGACTCCCAGTACCGCAAACGATGCTGAAGACCAGCAACTTGGACCTAGACGAAAACTTCGCATGACATCACCTTTTCTGTGCCGGGATGTTCCGGTCACAACGAAGACGGCGCGCGGCGCGCGTTTGCGACATTCTTTTCCGGACGTAATGAATGCGGGACGAGCCTGACGTCGGGAATCCTCGGCATCAACATGCCATTTCCGAAAAGCTTGCTCATGCTCGTCGCAGTTCGCAGGCGTGGAATGGGCTTTTCGCGGAATCATGCACAGACCGGAGCACTACGCATGCGGATACTTCGGACTCCGCGCCGATGCTGCTCATCAAAGGCGACCTGTAGCCCCGGGAGATGCCAAGATGAAACACATGACTCGTGCGTGGATAGGCTTCGTTTGGGTATCGCTAGCTATCACTTGGCCCAGTGTCGCTGTCTGTGGCGCTGATCAGTCATCGCCGAACGAGCCGCGAAATGCAAAGACGGTGCAGGTCGTTGCGCTCGGTTCGCATTCCCTGCTGGGTCAGGAAGAAGGCTCCGGTGTCAGCCCGGCCGTTACCAGCCCGCTCAACACAAACGGCAACGGCAGTTCGTTCATCGCCTTCAATGCCGGCTATGCATCCAACAACGCATTACCGACCGACAACAAGGGCAATGTCTGGAATGCGATCGGTGCGCCGGCCGTCTACCGGGGCTACGGTGGTGTCTTTGACGTGAAGGCCTATATCGTTCTGGCCGGCCATGGCGGCGCATCGCATTCGGTCAGCATCATCAAAAATGGTAATGCGAGTGGCGAGCTGACCCTGCCGTTCGTCGAGATCGCCAACGCAGCCGAGCTCGTCGATATAGCGAGCAACTATCCACCCGCCGGCGCGACAGCGACCAGCGCAAGCGTTACGACGACGGGGCCGGCGACGCTGGTTGCGTTCTGGTGGGGAGACGGCGGAGGGCTCGTGCACTCGGCAATACCCGATAGCGGTTTCACGATCATTGAGAACTTCGTGTTGCTGCCGCCGAACAGCGCGGTCCAGGGTGTTGTCGCTTACCGCGAGGTTTCCGCTGCAGGCACCTACCATGTGACCTGGACGCAGTCACCGGAAGAAGGTGCGCCGCTCTGGCTTTTCGCTTTTCAATCGGGGACCGATCGCATTTTCAGCAACGGGTTTGACTGAAGTCGGATTTGGATCAAAGTGATCAGCGTCGTTGATTTCTCCAGTTTCGGAACGCCAGGAATCCATTGCGCTCACTCCATTGGTCCGCAGGGCGGACGACACTGTGCCAGCGGGACATCCTCAAGCGTCTGTTGCCTGTGCAGGGCCGTTGCAGCAAGATCGGAGAAGTCCTTCCAGAACCTCGTCTGCCCAATGCAGCTGAAGATATTTGTCGCACTGTCGCTCTTCTCTCTCTCAGCAAGTGCAGCGGATCCTATCGTTCCTACGAGCGATCCTGGAAGCGATTGTCTGGCGGCCAGAATCTCCGCGAAAAAGACCTCGTTGAACGATCAGTACGACAAACTCTACTGCTCCATCAACAGGCTTCCTGCCGCGTATGCCAATTGCCTGAAGAACGCATCGGATGAGGACACCGTCGTCTTCTTCACCGACCGGTGCAATGAAGCGTCAGACGGTGCCTACGTAAGCTTCAACGGCGTCTCTCACCACGTATCGCGGGCAGCAACGATCAAGAACTCTCCGGTCACCTTCGCGGGCACATTCAAGGGGGACGATCTTGAAGTTCGCGTGATACCAAGCAAGATTCTCTCGCGCTTCTATGACGGCGAGGATCTGATGGGAGTGACTGCCGCCGTCGAAGTGGTGATCAAATATGGCGCGCAGTCTTCAACAATCCCGGGGACTTACGATAGCGAGCCATAAGCGGGTTGGTACACCCTGACAGCGTCAGACAATTCCACGGCGAAGTCATGGCGTCATGAACCGCAAAGCGATATCGATTGCCAAACCAAAAAGTAGCTGCATTTAGTCTTGTTCTGCTGCTCGAAGGTCAAGACGAAAGTCCTGCCGGCCCAATGATCGGGCGAGCATTTTTCGAAAGACCCTCCCACGTTCACGTACGTCGTAAACCGCATTGGACCTATTCATGTCTCGCGCACCCAAGATGATTGCAAGTATTTTTGCTGCTCTGGCGATCAGCGCCGCCCACGCGAGCGATTGTCAGTTTGTACCCATCACTGTATTCCCGGCGTCGCCTGAGCCCGCTGAATCTTTTGTCGGTCAAGCAGGATTTGTTGAGGTTAAATTCGCAAATGACATCTCCGTTGTTGCGCCAGATGCCTTTCCGGAATCGCCGCTTGTCGTCAAGAACCATCAATCGAATACAACGTGTTCCATCGAAGGCGGCGTCTGGGCAAGGAGGTTTATTTTTGCGAGCAGCGACAACCGAATCCTCGCTACAAAAGAGTACAGTGGATCAAACGAGTCACTGTTTTTCTATGATACGAAAACGTGCAAGCGCGTCGGCGAAATCGACTTGTCCGAATACGACGTGAAGACAAGTCAGTCTGGTGCCTTTGAAGTCGCCTCAAAAGCGGTGGATAGCAGAAGCCATAAATGGACTCGCTATCATCTGGATCCATCTTGCACTCCTCGCAACACATCCAATCACGGCTGAAAGATCTCCCGCCGACACGGGATGAATGAGGTCGAGAAACGATGCCGATCGAAAGGGTTCGACTCGATTGAGGGTGACCGCATTGATCGAAGGTGATTCACCGCAGATCGTTGTTGCCGCTGCTGAAGCATGGAGCCGGAACATGACCCCAACCTGGCTACCTCACCATAATTGAGCGTATCCGGTCCGCGGTTTCTGCAAGTTGTTCGGCAGACGCTCGAACTCGAGCTCTACGCGGTGTGTCTCCGCTTGATTCGTGCGGGGTACCTTTTTCGCGTCCAGCACCGTCGAATGTTGCGAGTTGAGGCGGGCCGATGCCCCAATCACTTCCCTTCTGGCGAGGCACGACATGGAAATGGAAGTGAGGGGTCTCCTGGCCGCTATAAACGCCGTTGTTCTGGAACGTAAGTATTCCGAGTGGGCGATACGTCGTGACAATTGCTTCCGCGACTTTCCTGGCCGATATCAATATGGCTCCGCATTCCTGGTCAGAGAGGTCGAGCAACGTCGCGACGTGCCGACGTGTAATGACACAGCACTGACCCACCTCGAACTGCCACGGGTTGATTACGGTGAGCGTGTATTCGGTCTCGTCGATGATCTTCCACGTTTCCTCGCGAGCCGCCACGCAAAGGTCGCACGGATCTCTTATGGGAAGTTCGATCACTTGCTCTCTCCAAACCAGCTGATTGAATCGATGTGGTCACCGATGGGGTCAGAAATCAATCGATGGATCAACGGTTGTCAGAGTCTTTGATTCTCAGGCGTCGGCGACACGCAACCACTCTGTCTTGATAGGTCTACGAACGTACCAATCAAGTTTTTCTCTGTCGAACGAGATTCTATTGATTTCTACCGCTTCAAGCCGGCGTCTTGACTTGCACCGCTCTCGATCGCGCGGATCTGTTCCTGGGCGCGGCGCGTGAATGGGCTTGCTTCACCCCATTTGCTTTTCAATGCGGCAATCAGCGGCGCCAGCGCGTCGTGCGCTACTTTCCTACCGGCCAACGCCCGACAATACTCTTGGGTGAGGTTTGCCTGGTCGGCGTACCACGGTGCGCTCTCAGCGTGTTCGCCGTTGATCGTTACGGCGCGCCCGGCAAAGGATTCGCCGAGCTCCAATTGACCATTCGCGCAATGGAGATCGGCCAAGGTGGTGAGGATGGGGCCGTACATGCGGTGCTTGTTCTTTTCCGCAATCGGCAATGCTTCGTTCAACAAGGTCGCAGCTTCGTCAGGGTTGCCTTGTGCAAAGCGCAGGAAAGCGAGATTGTATAGTGGATAGGCCAGATCGTCGAAGGTCGCGCTGTTGTGCTTGCGATCACTGCTCAGGGCGTCGCGCAAAAGCGGTTCGGCCTCAGCCAGATCGCCCGTTTCCAGCAACAGGCGTCCGAGGTTGTTCTCGATGGTCGCAATCGGGGGACTTCCTGGATCAAAGACCTTCTTTGCGGCGGCGAGCGCGCGCAGCCAGTCCGCCCTTGCGTCAGTGAGATCGCCATTCTGGTAAGCCGAGGCTCCCATGGAGTCTATCGCAGTGATCGTGTCCGGATGTGTCTCGCCGACGGCGTTCTCAAGCAATTGGACAACTTTCGAATAGCCCTGCTGGGCATTGGCATAGTTGCCGGCAAACTGCTCCAGCATTGCCATGCCGGAAAGACTGCGCGTGCGATTCAGGACAGTGTCACTCGGCGGCACATTGGCCTGTTCAATCGCGTCGAGAGAAGCCTGGTACGATGCTAGTGCCTGCACGTCTTTTTCAGTATTCGTCAGAACATCGCCGCGCACGTTGGCCAGGCGTGCCCGTTGCTGCCATGTCAGTGTTTCATCGGCCAGACTCGCCGCATCCAATTGCATCAGGGACGCATCGTACTCACCCATGCTGTAGAGCAGATCGGCGAGCTCAATGCGGCTGTCGATGCGCTGCGTTCGCGCGTCCGGTTCCAGGGGCCCGGTTCCGAGTGCATCAATCGAATGGCGCAGCATTTCCACGCCGCGCTTGTTCAGACCCAGGCTGGCGTAGGCCTGCCCCATCGTGGCAAGAAACCGTGAACGGATTTCTGCGCGGGTAAATTCGGCATGGTCGATTCTTGCCACTGCGCTATCAAGCGCCTCGCGAACCGTGACACTGTTGCCGCGCGCTTCGTTGGCATCGGCCAGATTGAAAATCGACAGCAGGAATTCCCGCGTTTGCCGCTCCGATTGCAATTCAAGTTCGGCAACGGATTGCGCCGCGCGAGCGGCGTTGCGTGCGATCGTGGCCTGCACCGCGAGTGCACCGAAAACCGCAGCCAGCAGCATGAAAAATCCAGCCAGCATCGCCATGCGTTGATGACGCCGACGTAGTTCGCGCTGTCGCAACAGGTCATAGCGTATCGACAACAGGCCGGATACGAGTTTGAGAAACGCCGCAGCAAAGCCGTCGCCCTGCTCGCGTGCGTCGGCCGCGATCGGCTCGCCCATTGCACTGGCGGCATCGTCGACGTTGCTGCGCAAAAGATTGAGCGGGAACGCGGCGCGTTGAGGCTGCGTACGCGGGTCGGCGCCCGGATCACCATCGACGATGAATGCCAGCGTGGGTCGATCCGGATGATTGCGCCGAAAATACGCGATTTCTGCATCGACAAAGGGCGAGGCAACGGCGGCCGGTGAACACACGACGATCAAGGCCGACGACGCGTCCAGCGCTTCCTCGATGCTGCGCGAAAGATTGGCTGCCGCGGCAAGCTCGTCGCGATCGCGAAACACGGCGCCCAAGCGCTTGGCAAGCGTCGATCCATCGGCTTTGAGACCGCGAAGCGCGCGCGGGATCGCGTAGGTTTCCAGACGGCGATGCAGTTTCTGCGCGAGCTTCGAATCACGATGGCTGTAGCTGATGAAAGCGCGGTAGCGCAGAGCTTCGCCTGTCATTGGGTCCGGCATCGAGATTTATGGATCAAATCCATTGGCGAAAATCTTCTCGGAAATTGACCTCAAGCAAACCGAACCGGTATCTGACAACAGTCCATTCCACGAACCAATATAGACGTTGTTGCGAAAACAATAGTACTCGCCGTTGTATCCATTCTGCCCGCTCCACACCGAACCGCTGATGTAGGAGGTATTCGTCAGCGTGACCGTTTGCAGCCCATAAAGCGTGGCGACTGTGACCCCCGATGGAAACGTATAGAACGCCCATTGGAATCCGGTCGCCGGCGTATCGAAATCGAAACGTGGCCGGTCGAAAAACGCATAGCGGATACCCGTGATCGCATTGCCGGGATTATTGCCGAATAATGCGGAAAGACCGGCCTCATCGGCATAGAAGTAGTTCGCAGAAGTCAGCGTTCCCGGATTCGCGACCTGGCAATAGTCGTCAACGAGGTAGGCGGTGCTCGCACGTCCGGAGAAGGTAAAGCCCAGCTTGCTTATCAGCGTATTGGCGGCACCTGAGCCAGCTGTCGTCCCAGGACAATTGGCGCTGCCAATGCCATTGGCGCCCTCGTAGAGTGCCCAGGTATCTCCAAATCCATCGACACGCAATCCGCGACGCGCTGCCAAAGCGTCCGTGGCGAGCAGTACGAGAACAAGGATCAGCGACAGTTTGAATCCGAAAGAAGTCATTGCCATTTCTCCGAAAGGATGTGGGCACTCTTGCTTTGTCGATCCAACTCAGCTTGCTGCAGGCTAGGCCGAGAGGCTAAACATTTCTGACAAATTGTCATTCAAGAATCCGCAGAAATCGATGTTTCAGTTCCTGAATTTACCGGGCTCAACAGCACAGGCACGTTGGGATTCGGTGGCCGGCGCAAGGTATTCGCAGCAGTGCTACAAACCTTGGCACGGTGAGCTCCTGCGGGCCCGATATCGACGGGCAGCCAAGCTTGCGGATTCCCGAATGGATCAACTCCAACAACACACACGCCGCGTCCGTCTGCGCAAGCGTTCGTTGCCAGCACAACGAGGGCTAGCATCAGGACACCCATGGATCCGCGCGGACAGTTGATAGCCATGGCCTTCGCTGCACCCCCAGCGCGGTAGTCTACTGCGATTGCTCATCCACCGTGACTACTATCGATTCGACCGTCAAATAGTAGGATTTTGCGCGACAAAGTCGGCTCAGCCTCGACGGTTCGCACTGAGCCGAGTCTGCCGGGGCGACGTGTTTCTTGTAAGTTCCAGCGAGCACGAAGCACTACACTAGCAACGCTCTCGCGATTCGGCCCACGCGACTTGCAGACTTCGAGATCCTCCACGACGATCCAATCAGGACCTGACGCCAATGGCTAAGCGCGAATCGTCGGCCCAGCTTCTGGATGAGTTTGCCTACCGACTGCTGACCAGCGAAACCGACAGCAAGGTCGATTTGCGTACGCTTCTGACGCGGTTGGAGAGGCTCGATTCGTTGTCGCCATTTGTCAGGGATATCGGCCAACACATCGAAGCGGCGCAGGATCTTGTCTCTGCCGGACTCCCACAATTGGCGGAGCGCGTGGCACGTGCCGGTCTCGAGTTGGAACCGGGTTCTACCTCGCTGCAGTATCTGATGGCTTTGTCACTGGCACGAACCGGCGCACGCGCGCGTGCCGCGCAATTCGCAACCACGTTATTGAAGACGCTGGAGCCGGGCGAGGCCCTGTTTGTCGAGGCCAATGCGTTGCGCGGTCGTCTGTTCAAGGACCAGGCTTTGCGCACCGAGACAGGCGCACAACGCGACCAATGGTTTCGGCTGGCGGCTGAGGCGTATGAAGAGGCGGCGCGCTCGAAAGCGTCGCACTTTGCCACGATCAACGCCGCGTCCATGCGCCTTATGTGCCGCGATGTCGCCGCTGCACGGCGTCTTGCGCGCGACGCCGATCGAATGGCGCGTGCCGAGATCGCTCTGGGTACACACGACTACTGGACCGTCGCCACGATGGGCGAAGCGGCCATCATCCTCGGGCACGCATCGGCGGCGGCGGATTACTACGCCGAGGCGCTGAGGCGCGCGCATGATCGTCGCGGCGACGTTGCATCGATGCATCGCCAACTGAAGATGCTGTCGCGTGTTTGCGCTGTTCCGGAAACCTTGTTGTCGGCAACTTCGGTCGACCCGGTACTGTTGTATACAGGTCACAGGGCCGATCCGATCGACGGTAAATTCAAGCGACTGGGTCGGATCGAGGAACAGCAGATCATCGGTAGCGTTCGTGAATACCTGCAGGCACTGCGTCCGAGCGTGGTGATCGGATCGGCCGCCAGTGGCGTCGATACGATCGTGCTTGAGGAGGCGGCGCGGCTCGGCTGCGAGCGGCACATCTGGCTGCCTCTTGGCGTCGAGGACTTCATTGCCAGCAGCGTCGCCGATGGCGGGCCAGCATGGGTTGAACGATTCCGGCGCGTGTTGGCTGATGCAACCCGGGTGGTCATCATCCCGACCGAGACCGTGGACCACGATGCGTCGCCGTATGTCTATTTGCGCGAGATCATGCTCGGTGCCGGGATTCTTGAAGCCGATCGGCTGGCCGCCTCCGTGCGAGGGCTTGCGATTCTGGACCCTGACAGTCCAGCCATGCCCGGCGGTGCCGGTGATACGGCGGCCCGCTGGCGCGACGCCGATTTGAGTTTTCACACGATCGCGATTCAAAGTCCGAATGAACCGTACCGGCCATCGCCTGCAGGATCCGATTCGCGCATGCTCAGGGCCATGCTGTTTTCTGACATGGTCGGATACAGCGCCATGTCCGAGCCGAATATCCGCGCGTTCCCCAAGTACTTCCTCGGCCTGGTACGCAACCTGCTCGATGAGAAACCGGGCGAAGTCGAATTCAGCAATACCTGGGGCGACGGCCTGTTCCTGGGCTTTGAACGATGGGAGTCTGCCGCAAGCTTCGCGCTGGATTTGCGCGAGCGCGTGTTGAACACGGATTGGGCAGCACATGGCCTGCCGGCGCGAACCAGCATCCGCATGGGCATGCACGGCGGACCGATCTTCCGTGAATGGGACCCGGTGTTGAATCGCGAGAACTACTTTGGCTCGCACG
>JBBQTY010000055.1:0-20460 GCA_038234445.1 Lysobacterales bacterium | reverse complement strand
AATCTCCGATTCGAACCGTTACGATTACCCGAGCTTTGCAGACCTGCGCGCCCCTCAAACTTGAGTTCAGGCACCAGGGCTCGGGCAGACATAACCGTTGAATGCGCCTATGAGTTGTCTCCGGATCCCGATTCATCGGGCTCCGAATGACGGCGCGATACGCGGGCGGAGTGTAGCAGCCAGATCCGGATTTTTTCAATGAAGACACACACTTCGGCCAATTCCGCAGATCCGGTCTCGGTGGGCGTGCAGCTCGTCAAGGTCGATGAGGATCGCGATGGCCAGCGCATCGACAACTTTCTATCGGGCCGGCTGAAGGGCGTTCCTCGCAGTCTGATCTATAGGATCCTGCGTACCGGACAGGTTCGAATCAATGGTCGCCGGGCCAAGCCCGATGTGCGCCTGAGTGCGGGCGACGAGGTCCGCATTCCACCGGTTCGCGTGGCTGAACGCGAGGATCCAGGGCAGCCGGCGCGAGGCCAGATGAACCGGGTCGAGGAGGCAATCGTGCATGAGGATCGCGATTTCCTGGTCCTCGACAAGCCCAGCGGTGTGGCCAGCCACGGCGGCAGCGGGATCAGCTTTGGTGCGATCGAGCTGTTGCGCGCGGCGCGTCCGAAAGACACGCTTGAGCTCGTCCATCGGCTGGATCGCGATACCAGCGGCGTGCTTGTCTTCTCACGTCGCCGCTCAGCGTTGATTGCGCTTCAGGCCGTTATTCGCGAGGGCAAGGCTACCAAGCGCTATATGGCACTCTTGCAGGGGCAACTCGGTCAGGCTCGAATCACCATCAACGAGCCCTTGCGCAAATCGGTCTTGCAGGGCGGCGAGCGCATGGTGCGTGTCGCGCCTGATGGGAAACCGTCGATCTCACACCTGATTCGCCAGCAGCAATTTGCCGAGGCGAGCCTGTGCGAGGTCGCGATCGAAACCGGCCGCACCCATCAGATTCGCGTGCACACCGCGCATATCGGGCACGCGGTGGCTGGAGACGAAAAATACGGCGAGCGTGCTTTCAATCAGCGCATGCGCGAGTTGGGTCTGAAGCGCCTGTTCCTGCATGCGATGCGCTTTGAGTTCGAGATCGGTGAGCGCACCTACAGCTTTACCGCACCTATGCCCAATGATCTCCGCGCGATTGTCAGCAAACTTGAAGGCAAGAGTTGATGGAGGCTCGGGCGTTCTGTCCCGTCAGAGAAAGAATCGCGCGCTGACTTCAGCGGAATGTAGCCATTGCGCAGGCAACGACGCCGCGAGCAAAAGGCCGCTCATGGCATGCGCGACGATATTGGCGAGCAGGGCGCGATGGCGTTGCCAGTTCCAGATCCAGATCAACCCTGCGACAAAGGTCAGTTGCATGAGCATTCCATTCGGCGTGTGCATCAGTGCAAACACCAGCGCAGCAGCAAGCAGCGCGACTCTCGAAGATCCGCAAATGCGCTCGATGCGCTCGGCGACGATCACGCAAATAAGGAACTGCTGGACGGCAGCCCAGGCCAGATAGCGAAACGTTCTTGCTGCGTCGGGTAATTCTCCCGAGATATGGCCGTCGGCGAGATTGAGGATCAGGCCAGCGGTCAAACCGATCGTCAGTAGAGCAACCCACCAGCCGCGCTTGAGCGTTCGCGAGCTCGGCTCTGCCGGAGCGTCGCCGACCAGCAGACTCAAGGCGAATACCAAGGTTGCCACGCAGCTCGCAAGAACCGCTGGGCTGGGGTTGTCGCCGATATATCCACCGATGACCATATACATCGGGATCGCCGTTGCCGCGATCAGTTCGAGCAGCGCTCGCAGCCGTGTATCGAGTGGCGGCTTGAGGCGCAGGATCAACAGCAGCACGATATAGCCGCCGAGTAGCAGCCAAGGTGACCGAGTGGACCACGGGGTTGATGAATTGGGCTGCCAAACGGAGGCTTGGGCAGCGATCTCGGAAAAATCACCTTGAGGGACAATCAGCACATCGGCAATGGCGGCGCGAATCTGATCTCTCGCCAGTAGGCTCTGCTCGACACGGGCATCGAGCGGCAGCTGCGCCATTGGCCACGTTGTCGATGCGGAGTTTTCTGCGGCGCGTGCGAGCGCGCGCTTGAAATCCAGCGAATTGCGCGGATCCGGCAACAGTGGCAGCGCCAGATCGACGAGAGATTCGGGTTTCAGCTGGTCGTACGGTCGCGCACGCACGCCGTGCAGCGTGGCCGAGGACCCCGCCGGCAACTCGATTACGAGGCGCAGCATCGCAGCGCGAGTCGGCATCGGTGTAGGGTCGCCATTGCAGGTCCAGCCACTTGTGCGCAAGTTGATAGTCAATATTGATTTTCCCTTGACCAACGAAGTGCGGTGACTTTGGCAAGGCGCTTGCTGCAAGGTTTCACCGACGATCACGGCGATGCTTCCGGTGTTCTCGGAGGTCAGAGAAATTTCGAGCTGCGAATAGCGGGCCAAATCGATGTCGGCACCGAGAACCATGCCGATTTGAATCGACTCGCCGTGCGAACGCAGATGAAAGCCATCGTCGCCAAACTCGGTGTCATCCGTACCGAAAGCACGCCCGGCAATGATGTCGTTGCCAGATCGTGCATCCCATCGGTGTGGCGTATCGGCATGGGTCAGCGCGCCGAGCGTTTGCGAGGCCGTATCGAGCATCTGCTGCCTGAGTTGATGCCGCGCAAGTTGATCGAGCATCGGCAGTGCAAGCAGTGCGCAGGCGATGCAGAGGAGCCATGCGCCCACGTTTCGAAAAAATACAGAATTCACGTGTGGCGTCTCAGGCATGCTCAAATAGATGATCGATCCGCGCGGCACAGATGAGATCATTCAGCGAAAGACCTCCAACGTCATGCGTTGAAAAATACAATTCACAACTCGGGTAGCTGACTTTCATGTCGGGATGGTGATCCTCGGCATGGGCAATCCAGGCGACCGCGTTGACGAAGGCCATCGTGCGATGGAAATCGTCGAAACGAAATTCCTTGCTGATGCCCTTGCCATCCTCGGCGAGCTTCCAGCTTTTCAGCATGCCGAGGCCGGAACGAATCTCGACCGGCGTCAACGCATGTTCCTCGCCCTTTCTCGGGTGGCAGTGTGCTCGGCTCAGTTCTTCAAACGTCATGGGAAACTCCGCTGCGGTTTGCATCAGATCAGTATAAGTGGATGCAGCACGACCACCGTGCAAGGCCATTGATAAAGGACTAGAATAGTCCTGATTAGCGAGGTGATTGCAATGATCGAAATGAATGCGGCGGCGGCAGAGTATTTTCGCGGCCTGATTGAGAACCAGAATGCGCCAGGACTCGGTATACGTCTACGAGCAGTTGGTCCGGGAACCCCGCAGGGCGACTGCCAGCTTGAGTTCTGCGAACCCAAAGACCTTCGCGGCGATGAATGGGAGATCGAGTGCGAGGGTTTTTCACTGTTTGTTGAAGCCGACAGTGTCAGTTACCTTGATGGCGCGAATATTGATTTTACTCGCGACGCGACCGGTGGCCAGCTCTCGATCAAGGCGCCGAAATTGCGCGGCGAAGCGCCGGATGCAGACGCCAGCCTCGTCGAACGCGTGCGCTATCTGATTGACGCCGAGATCAATCCGCAACTGGCATCACACGGCGGTCGTGTGACTCTGCGCGAGATTACCGCGGACGGCATTGTCGTTCTTCAATTTGGCGGTGGCTGTCATGGTTGCGGTATGGTCGATGTCACGCTGAAGAACGGCATCGAGAAGACCCTCTGCGAGAAAATTCCGGAAGTGACCGGCGTTCGCGATGCCACCGATCACGACAGTGGCAACAAACCCTACTACTCGCGCAAAGCGGGCTGAGAAAAGAAAAATCCCGGCTTAAGCCGGGATTCGATTCCAAACGTTCGCGCGATCAGCCTTGGGTCATTGATCGTACATATGACCATGCAGGTCGCCGAGCTTGCTCGGCATCGCGGAAAAGTAGGCGGCCAGATTGTTGATATCTTCGTCGGAAAGTTTTTCGGCGTACACAGCCATGATTGGATTGACGCGCTCGCCCTCGCGATATTCGTGCAAGGCGCGAGCCAGGTAGTCAGCGTACTGACCAGCCAGGCGCGGATAAATCGGCGCGGTCGAATTGCCATCGGCGCCATGACACGCTTGGCAAGGCTGCGATAGCACCTTTGCCGCTTCAAGGTTTGCGCCAGCGGCGAAGGTCGCGGTGGATCCACACGTCAGCGCGAGCAAGGCGAGACGGGCCATCATTGTTTTTGATTTCATTTCGCGACTCCCTCCGCGTCATTCAAGCTGGAAAGAAAGGCGGCGATATCCCGGATATCTGCATCGCTGAGGCTTTCGCCTTGCGCACGCATCGTTGGATGCTTGCGTTCGCCCTTCTTGTACTCGGTGAGTGCGGCGATCACGTACTCGTAATTCTGCCCGGCGATACGTGGCACGTGATAATTGGGATACGCGTTTCTCCATCCCGTGATGCCATGGCATCCGGTGCAGGTATAAGCCTTGAGACGCCCTTCTACGGGATCACCCTTGCTCTCCTGAGCAAGCGCGTTGGTGGCTGAAAACAGGACAAACAACAAAAGCAGCGCTCGGGTCATCTCAAAAGTTCCGGATCCGGCTGGTAGGGATTGGTGGATGCAGCAACCGCAGGAGTATAGCGATTTGAGGCGAAGAGGTCAGCGGGTCCACGTGCGGCGCAGCGGCGCAGCAATATGACTATCGGCTCAGGACAGGGCGAGGTGCACGGAATATGCTTTTTCGCCAGAGGACCGTCGACCTTTGGATCGACTGCATTCGCGCGTGGTCCGCCCACGATTTGATGTTCCGGCTCCACCTAAAGCAAATCTTCTTTCGGGTTTGTCGTAAACCGATTTCCCTGCCGACGTATCCAAGGGGGCTTGACCGGTTCAGTCCGGCGCTTGCTCACATATAGTGTTATGGTCTACTATAACACCAAGTCAATCTAGGGTTGTGCAATGCATTCTTTTTCCAGCAGATTTTCGCCAAGGGTTTGGGCGATCGCGATGGTTGTCGTGGTCGGACTCCCGCTGCTTGCTTCCTGCAGCAAGCAGGCGACCGACGCTGAGGGCACTGAAGCCGCTACCGATTCGTCGGTACCGGTCGAGGCCGTGGCGGTCTCTCGGCGTTCGATCAGCGCGAGCTATTCGGGTACGGCAACACTTGAGCCTGAGAGTGAGGCTCAAGTCGCGGCCAAGATCAGTGGCGTGCTGCTCAAGCTGATGGTCGAAGAGGGTGACCAGGTCAAGGCTGGGCAGGTTCTGGCTCGTCTGGACGACGAGAATCCGCGTCTCAATCTGGCCAAGGCCCAGGCCTCGCTCGGCAAGCTCGAAAACGACTATCGACGGTCCAAGGAAATGTTCGAACGCAAGTTGCTCAGCGTCGAGCAGAACGACAAGATCAGCTACGACCTTGAAACCCAGCGTGCAACCTGGGAACTGGCCAAGCTGGAGTTGTCCTACACAAACATCACGGCGCCAATCAGCGGTGTGATTTCGCGGCGGCTGGTCAAAGTCGGCAACTACATGCAGATCAATCAGGCGCTTTTCCAGATTGACAATTTCGATCCGCTGCTGGCTGTCATCAATGTGCCCGAGCGCGAACTGAATACCCTGCATGCGGATCAGGTTGTGCGCCTGAGCGTTGATTCGATCCCCGATCACGCGTTTGAGGGACACATTCAGCGCATCAGCCCGGTAGTCGATTCCGCGACCGGTACGTTTCGCGTGACTTGCGAGTTTCGCGATGAGAGTGGGCGGCTCAAGTCGGGCATGTTCGGTCGTCTCGAAATTACCTATGCGCAGCATGACGACGTGCCGACCATTCCACGCGCAGCGTTGATTGAGGAGGACGGCGAGACAGCGGTATTTGTGATCATCTCTGGAACGCAAGCCGCGGCAGAAGACAAGAATTCCGGCAAGGCGGTCGCGGATGGCGCGGACGCAACCAAGGAAGGTTCCGACAAGAAAGCCACTTCAGACAAAGACAAGCCACGAATTCCCGACTGGGTCGCCAAGCGCCGTGTGGTCAAGGTCGGCTATGGCGATGCGAATTATGTCGAAGTCCTTGATGGACTCACTGAGGTTGATCGCGTCATCACGCTCGGACGTTCGGCGGTGCGCGATGGAACTGCGGTACAGGTGCTGGAGGGCATCAAGTGAATATCGTCGATTTCGCCACGCGCCGACGCGTCACGATTGGCATGACCACGCTGACCCTGGTGCTGTTTGGTTTGATTGCGCTGTCCGGGCTCAAAGTCAATCTGCTGCCGGATCTGTCCTATCCGACCTTGACCGTGCGCACCGAGTACGAAGGCGCTGCACCGATCGAAATCGAGAACCTGATCAGCCAGCCGGTCGAGGAAGCGCTCGGCGTGGTCAAGAACGTGCGCAAGATCCATTCGGTTTCGCGCACCGGACAGTCCGATGTGATCCTCGAGTTCACTTGGGGTACGGACATGGAGCAGGCCAGTCTGGAGACGCGCGACAAGCTCGACATCCTGAGCCTTCCGCTTGAGGCCAAAAAGCCGATCCTGCTGCGTTTCAATCCATCGACCGATCCAATTATCCGACTGGGCCTCAGTGGTTCGGCCTCTGATGCGGGTTTCAATGAGGCCGAACTCAAGCAGTTGCGTCGCTTCGCCGATGACGAATTGAAAAAGCGTCTCGAACCCGTTGCCGGTGTGGCTGCGGTCAAGGTCGGTGGCGGACTTGAAGACCAGATCAGCGTGGCGCTCGATCAGCAGAAGCTCGCTCAACTCAATCTGACCGTCGGCGAGGTTGCCGAGCGGCTGCGCAACGAGAACGTCAACGTCTCCGCGGGTCGCATCGAGGAAGGCAGTCAGCGCTTTCTCGTGCGCACGATCAACCAGTTCTCCAACCTTGATCAAATGCGCGACATGCTGGTCAAGGTCGACAATGGCGTGCCGATCCGGCTCAAGGATGTGGCCGATGTGCGCCAGGATTACAAGGAGCGCGAAGGCATCGTGCGCATCAATGCACACGAGGCAATCGAATTGGCCATCTACAAGGAAGGCGATGGCAACACGGTTGCCGTCGCCAATGCGGTCAACAAGAAACTCGAAGAATTGAAGAAATCCCTGCCGCCCGCAGCCAGTCTCACCACGATCGATGACCAATCCGTATTCATCCAGCATTCGCTCGACGATGTACGCAACGATGCCCTGATTGGCGGTACGTTGGCTGTGTTGATGATCTTCTTTTTCCTCGGCCATGCGCGCAGTACGCTGATCATCTCGCTGTCTTTGCCGATCTCGCTGATCGCGACATTCTTTTTCATGGGGCAAGCGGACCTCAGCCTCAATGTGATGTCGCTTGGCGGTTTGGCCTTGGCCACCGGCATGGTTGTCGACGACTCGATTGTCGTACTCGAAAATATCGCTCGACTGCGTGAGCAGGGGCTTTCGATCATTGACGCAACGGTAAAGGGCGCCAGCGAAGTCAGCATGGCCGTGACCGCATCGACGCTGACCACGGTTGCCGTGTTCTTCCCGCTGGTCTTCGTCGAAGGCGTGGCGGGTCAGTTGTTTCGCGACCAATCGCTGACCATCACTTTTGCGATGCTGATCTCGCTGGTTGTCGCGATGACCTTGATTCCGATGATGGCATCTTTGCAGGGGCGCTCGCCCCTGGCCTTCCGCGATGAGCCAGATCGTCAGTCACGACCGTTGCCGAACAACAAGATTGGACGATTTTTCATCCGCATCTTCCGCGCCATTGGCGAGTTCCTTTTCCAGATTCTGCCGCGACTGATCTTTGCCCTGTTCCATTGGCTGGCAGTGGCCTTCGACTGGAGTATCGGTTCCCTGCTGCGCTGGACCGGCAAGCGCGTTGTCGGCGGCTACGATCGCTCCGCCAGCTTCTATCATCGCCTGTTGCCAAGTGCGATGGATCGTCCCTGGCTGGTACTTGGCACGGCGGCGATTGCATTCGCAATCAGTATCGCGATCATTCCAAGTCTCGGAATGGACCTCATTCCTAGCCTGGCGCAAGGGCGATTTGAAACAACGATCAAGTTGCCACCCGGCACGCCGCTCGCCGATACCGATGCGCTCGTTGCGCAGATTGAACGTCAGCATTCGCGCGATCCCAACATCGCCTCGATCTATGGAGTCGCCGGTACCGGCACGCGTCTCGACGCAACGCCGACCGAGTCGGGCGAAAACGTTGCACGCCTGCTGGTCACCTTGAAGTCGGGTTCGGGTGATCGTGAAGAAGCCGCAGCAATGAACTCACTGCGTGAAACCCTTGCCACGCGTCCCGATGTCCAGGTCAAGTTCGCGCGTCCGGCATTGTTCAGTTTTTCCACGCCGCTGGAAATCGAGATTCGCGGCTATGACCTTGATGCGTTGACGACGGCCGGCAAGAAGCTCGGAGGACTTCTCGGAAAATCCGATCGATTTGCCGATATCAAGTCGACGGTTGAAGACGGCTACCCCGAAGTGCAGATTCGTTTTGATCAGGATCGTGCCGCGGCATTGGGGCTTACAACACGGGAGATCTCTGACGCCGTGGTCAGCAAGGTTCGCGGCGATGTTGCCACGCGCTACAACTTTCGTGATCGCAAGATCGATGTGCTCGCTCGCGTGCGTGAGTCCGATCGCGCGAGCGTCGATGACATCCGCAATCTGATCGTCAATCCCGGTACCGACCGACCGATTCGTTTGTCTGCTGTGGCCGAGGTCACAGCGAGCGAAGGGCCGAGCGAAATCCATCGTGTCGACCAGGAGCGTGTCGCAATTATCTCAGCCAACCTGCGTCATGGTGATCTAGGCAGTGCCGTCGCCGAGGTCAATACGATCCTCAAGAACACGCCACTCGCGGCTGGCGTTTCGGTGCATATCGGCGGGCAGGGCGAGGAGATGAATGCTTCGACCCGCTCGATGTTGTTTGCCTTTGGACTGGCGATTTTTCTGGTCTATCTGGTCATGGCTTCGCAGTTCGAATCACTCGTGCATCCGTTCGTGATCATGTTCTCGATTCCGCTGGCCCTGGTTGGCGCGGTGCTCGCCCTCAAGCTGACCGGAACACCGATCTCGGTGGTGGTTTTTATCGGCTTGATCATGCTCGCCGGCATCGTCGTCAAGAACGCGATTGTTTTGATTGATCGAGTCAACCAGTTGCGCGAAGAGGGCCATGCCAAGCGCGAGGCAATCATCCTCGCTGCCGAATCGCGCTTGCGTCCGATCGCAATGACGACATTGGCGACCTTGCTCGGATTCCTGCCGTTGGCGATCGGGCTTGGCGATGGCTCCGAGGTGCGCTCGCCGATGGCGATCACGGTGATCGGCGGACTTGCGGTATCGACCTTGCTGACCCTGGTGGTGATTCCGATTGTCTATGAACTGGTCGATCGGAAGTCGGATGCTTATTATGTTGAGCGTGGGATGCGCAAAGCGAGCAAGCTCGCCGAGGGCGATGATTTATTGCCTGCGGCGCCATTCGCCGAGGCCCACTCGTGAACTCGACTTCGATTCTCCGCTTTTCCGTAGGAGCGCCTTCAGGCGCGATGCGTTCGGGTTCCGATATTTCCCACCTCTCGTCGTCCCTGTCCTTCGACAAGCTCAGGGCAAGCTCGGCTTTGCCGACGCAGGAGCCCAGTGACTTTGACATTCCAAAGCACGCTCCTTCGTCGCGCCTCGCGACGAAGGAGCGTAAAGATGTACAGCAAAGTCACTGCGCCCCAGCCTGCGCATGGGCGATGGGAGCTATTGCTCCAAGTAAGAAACAAATACGTGGAGGAGTTCGATGACCCTCGCCGAACTCAGCCTAAAGCGGCCGGTCACGGCCATCATGTTCTTCGTCTCGATGACCGTCATCGGTTTGCTCGCCGCATTCCGTTTGCCGCTTGAATACATGCCTGATATCGAGGCGCCGTTCCTCTTCATCAATGTGCCTTATCCAGGATCTACGCCCGCCGAGATCGAACGCACGATCGCGCGGCCGGTAGAGGAGGCGTTGTCGACGTTGACGGGTATCCAGTCAATGAATTCGGAGTCTCTCGCTGATGGTGGGCAGTTGTTTCTCGAATTCAAATGGGGCCAGAACGTTGCGACCAAGGCGGTCGAGGCGCGTGACAAGATAGATGCGATTCGCGCCGATCTTCCAGCGGATTTGCAGCGATATTTCGTGCTCAAGTTCGCAACTTCCGATATGCCGGTCATGCAGTTGCGCATTTCCAGCGATGGCGATCTTGCCAATTCCTACGAGTTGCTCGATCGAAAGCTCAAGCGCCCGCTCGAGCGCTTGCCCGGAGTGGCCAAGGTATCAATCGAGGGTGTCGCGCCGCCTGAGGTGCAGATCGAGTTGTCCTCGGATCGCCTCTCCGCCCACAACGTCGGCCTCAATGATCTTGCCAAGCTGCTGCGTGACGCGAATTTCTCGACTTCGGCGGGGCTGATTCACGATGGCGGCACGCGTTATCGTGTGCAGCCGCTCGGTGAATGGCGATCGCTCGACGAGATTCGCGGCCTTGTGCTCAATGACACCGGATTGCGCCTCGGCGATATTGCCGATGTGCAGTTGCGTCCCGCGGTACTTGATTACGAACGGCGTCTCGATCAGCGCCCTGCGGTTGCGGTCGATATCAGCCGCGAGCGCAGTGCGAATCTGGTTGATGTCGGTCGCGCGGTCCTGGCCGAGGTCGAAAAGATTTCGCGCGAACCCGAGATGAAGGGCCTTAAACTATACTTCTTGCAGAATCAGGCCAAAGGTGTCACGGATTCGCTGCGCGAACTCAGCAAGGCCGGACTTGAGGGCACGATCCTGTCGGTCCTCGTATTGTTCTTCTTTCTGCGAGATTGGCGCGCAACGGCCATGGTGTCGCTGGCGATTCCAATCTGTTTTGTGATGACGCTTGGCTGCATGTATTTTGTTGGCATCAGCCTCAATATTCTCTCGATGATGGGCCTTCTGCTCGCGGTCGGCATGCTTGTCGACAATGCCGTTGTCGCCGTCGAAAGCATTTATCAGTATCGCGAGCGTTTTCCAGACAAACCCTGGTACAGCGCGGTAGAAGGCACGCGCGCGGTCGGAACGGCGATTACCGCGGGAACGCTGACCAGCATCATCGTCTTTCTGCCCAATGTGTTTGGCGAGCCGACACCGATAGCGATTTACCTGACGCAGGTTGCCGTTTCGATGGCGATTGCGCATGTCGCCTCGTGGCTGGTTGCGATCAGTCTGATTCCGATGCTTGCGTCAAAGCTGCCGCCGCCGAAATTCATCGGCAAGGAAAACGCGATTACCCGATTGCAGCATCGCTATGGCCGCTTCGTCGATTGGACGTTGGCACACCGGCGCAAGACCATGCTCGGTCTGCTGGCCTTGCTCTTGCTCAGCATCATTCCAATGACGCAGACCAAGTCGGACATGTTTCCCTCTGGTGAAACCAGAGAACTTCATCTGAACTACGAGCTCAATGGCAACTACCGCTTGCCTCAGCTGGAGCAATCGATCGGCACGGTTGAGGAGTTTCTTTTCGAACACAAGGCGGAGTTCGAGATCCGCAATATCTACAGCTATTTCAACGAGCGTGGCGATGCCTCGACGAATATCCTGCTGACCGATGACGTCAGTGCCAAGCGCAAGGCCAGCGAAATCATGGATGACGTTCGCAAAGGTCTGCCAAAACTCGCGATCGGAAAGGTGACGTTTGATCGAAACGGCGGCAAAGATGACGGTATCAAGCTGTCCCTGATTGGCGACTCGAATGAAACACTGCACGAGCAGTCCGCATCGGTCATCGCGCTGCTCAACCGTATCCCTGGACTGCACGATATTCGTCTGGACGAAGGCGCACAGAATCGAGAGGTCGCGGTCCACATCGATCGTGAACGCGCACGCAACTACGGCTTCAGCGCCAATGATGTTTCCCAGTACGTTTCGGTGGCGCTGCGCGGCGCGCAGCTTCGCGATTTCCGTCGGGGCGACACCCAGATTCCAACCTGGTTGCGATTTCAGAATGCCGACGCGCAGAGCATCAATGACATGTCGGACTACAAGCTGCGCGCACCCGATGGCAGTCAAATTCCGTTGATGGCGATGGTGGATCTGAAGACGCAGGATGCGGCATCGAGCGTGCGCCGACAGAATCGGCAAACGGCCTTGCCCATCCAGATAAATCTCGACAGCAAGACGACGCCTGATGAAGCACGCGATCGGATCAAGAAGGCCATGGACAAGGTTTCACTGCCGGCTGGTTATGGTTGGACCTTCGGTACCTCGTTCCGCAATGCCGACGAAACTGGCCAGCGCATGGTTTTCAATTTGCTGATTGCGCTGTTGCTCGTCTATGTCGTGATGTGCGCAATGTTCGAATCGCTGATCTATCCCGCAGCGATCATGACTACCTTCGTGTTTTCCATCTTCGGTGTGTATTGGCTGTTCTGGCTTACCGGCACTACTTTTTCGTTCATGGCCATGATCGGCATCCTGATCTTGATGGGCGTTGTCGTGAACAACGGCATCGTCATGCTGATGCATATCAATCAGCTGCGCCATGAAGGATTGTTGCGGACGGCAGCGTTGGTTCAAGGCAGCAAGGATCGTTTGCGCCCTGTATTGATGACGATGGGCACCGCGATCCTCGCGATGGTTCCGCTATGTATCGGCACCGTGCAAGTTGGTGGCGATGGTCCGCCGTATTTTCCGATGGCGCGGGCAATTGTCGGTGGTTTGATGTTCTCGACGATCGTCACCCTGATGGCACTACCGGCGATCTATTCGCTGCTGGACGATGCGCGCGGGTGGATTCGAAATGTTGGGCGGGATGGACGCTCGGGCAAGGTTTTGCGGGCGAGTTCGGTAACCTCCTGATTTCGTTTTCCTATCTTCCAAGTGTAGTCCGGAGTCGCGTTTCATCAGGCGCAGCAATATTGAGTCTGGCCCAAGATAGTCGCGCCATGTCGACTATCGCGGGCAAGAGAAATTCGACAGAAGTTCGTGATCGTTCAAGTCGTAGCGGAAATCGCGATCGCCATGCGTGCAATACGCTGGCGTTGTTCAATCAACTTCTGTTGTGCTTGTCTTGCATCGCAGCGAACAAATCGCAGCAAATCGCCAGATTGCAATTGGGCGAGTCGTGGCCAGTCGGCGCGGATGGCGTGGCCGATGCGCGGATAGCCGCCGTGGGTTTGTGCATCGGCGAGCAGCAGAATTGGCTGGCTATCCGGTGGCAATTGCAGCGTGCCCGGAAACACCGGCTCGGAAATGCGTTCGCGCGTATCCGCAATCTGCAAATTGGTGCCTTCGAGACGCAGCCCTTGACGGTTGCTGGCGGTGCCGACTTTCCAGTCACCATCGAACAGCATGTCGTAGT
This sequence comes from Lysobacterales bacterium, assembly GCA_038234445.1. Lineage (GTDB taxonomy): Bacteria > Pseudomonadota > Gammaproteobacteria > Xanthomonadales > Rhodanobacteraceae > Dokdonella. Next base: position 7,133 of record JBBQTY010000055.1, on the reverse strand, counting down.
TCGTCAGAGCATCGCTGCCTGGCAGCAGATGGATAATCGTGGGTTTTTTGAAATCGATGTCCGGCAAAGGATCGATCCAGCGCGAATCGATGACGACTTGATCACCTGACGGACGAAATCCGTTTGCGACGGTCAACGCATCGCCAGCCTGCAATGAGCGACCGTCCACGCCGCCGAAACCGGCACGCAGATCGGTGCTCGCACTGCCGAGTATCGAAGTGATCTGCAACCCGCCCGCCACGGCCAGATAAGCGCGCGCACCGCGTCGACACGCGCCGATACGCAGCTCGCTATTGGCCGGAATATCGATGCGCCGCCAGTTGGGCAGGGCATGTCCATCGAGATGAGTATCAATCCGCGCGCCACAAATCGCGATTCGCGCGGCGTGCGCGAAATGCAGTCGCGGGCCGGCCAGAGTCATTTCGATCGCTGCCGCGTGCACCGAATTGCCGACCAGAAGGTTCGCGATCGAGAGCGAAAATCCATCCACTGCGCCAGATCCTCCGACGCCGAGATGGCGCCATCCGTTGCGCGCGCTTGCTTGAACAGTGCTGAGCAAGCCGGGTGAGATTACGGTCACGCTCATCGTGACGATCCGCCTGGATCGCTGGCATCGACGAAGCGCACGCTATCGCCCGGTTCGAGCAGTGCGGGATGTTCGCGATGCGCATCGAACAGGATGTCCAACGTACGGCCGATGATTTGCCAGCCGCCGGGGCCGCTGCGCGGATAAATGCCGGTTTGCGCACCCGCGATACCAACGCTTCCCGCGTGTACGTTAGTACGTGGAGTTGCGTGGCGCGGCATCGACAAACGCGAATCCATGCCGATCAGGTAGGGAAATCCCGGTGCGAATCCAAGCATGCCAACGCGGTATTCAATCGACGTATGCAGGCGGATCACCTGTGCGGGGGTGAGGCCTGCGTGGCTGGCGACCGCATCGAGATCAGGGCCACATTCGCCGCCATAGTGGACGCTGATTTGATGCGCATACCCGTGTCCGACGGCATCATCCGTGTGGTCTTCGAGATGGTGGGATTCGAGCCAGCATCGTGCTTCGGTCAGCGGTTCAGCAGAATCAGCAAAGGCTTCGAGATCGATGCCAAGTGCCAAGGTTGAAAATCCAGGCACGATGTCGAGCAACCATGACGGTCTGGTTCGATCCAGCGCTGCCGCAAAAGCATGCACATTTCGATTGATTGTCGCGTCGATGCCCTCGCCGAAATGCAGCAGCAGGGCCTCTTCGCCGAGTACCTCGACCGTGAATCCTGCGCTCACGCGCGCATCAATCCTTGCAGCAAGCCGATCCGCTCGATAAGCGCTCCGGGCGAATAAGGCGCTGACTCAACACGGCCCCAAACCGGCGCGGGCCAGGCGACATCATTTTCGAAGCGCGCAATGACATGCACGTGCAACTGGGCAACACTATTTCCGAGCGAAGCGACATTGAGCTTGTGCGGTCGAAAAGCATCGCGCAGCAAACGTGCGGCGCGATCGGTTTCATCGCAGAGTTGATGCCGTTGGATATCATCGAGATCGATCAGGTCGCGCGCATCGGCAACGCGCGGCACGAGAATCAGCCACGGATAGTTCGCGTCATCCATCAGGCGGACATCGCACAACTCGAGGCGACACAAGGGATGCGAGTCTGCAGCCAGTCGATGGTCGAGTTCGAAGGGCGCGGATTTCATGAGGCCGCTCCAAGATGCTGGGCGAAGAATGCGAGTGTGCGTTCGCGCGCAAGAGCGGCACTGACAGGATCGAAATCCTTGCGCGGGTCGCAATTGAAGCCGTGCCCGGCGGGATAGACATGGATTTCGGCATTCGGAAGGCATTGCCTATGGCGCGCGATGGCTTCGGCTGGAATCGAGGCATCCTTCGCGCCAAAATGAAATTGCAGTGGCGCGGTAAAAGTTTCATGTAGCCATGCGACGTTGCGCGATCCGTAATAGCTGACGCCGGGAAGTCCCAGCCGACTCGCAGCAAGCATCGCGATCGTGCCGCCCCAGCAATAGCCGACGACGCCAATCCTGCCAGCGGACTGAATCGAATCGGCGGCGCTGCCGACATCCGTCATGACTTGATCCATATCGAGTCCTTCGATCAGCGCACGTCCACGCGCAACGCCCGCGGCGTCATAGTCGAGTTCGACATCATTCTCGATGTGATCGAAGAACGCGGGCGCAATCGCGACATAGCCTGCCTCGGCAAAGCGGTCAACGACAGCACGGATATGCGCATTGACGCCGAAGATTTCCTGGACAACGACAACGCCGCCTTTCGGCGAGCCCTTCGGCTTCGCTTGATACGCACCAATGCAGTGCATGCCGCTGCTGTTGAGTTTCAGGAACTCAGACATTCGACTTCTCTCGTTTTGCGGTTACGCCCGCGTTGAAGACCGCCACCCGATTGCGTCCTGCTGCCTTCGCTTCGTACATCGCCCGATCACCCGCATCAAGCAGGGCGTCGACGCCGATGGCGGATTGTTCATCGAGATTCGAGAGCCACGCCACGCCGATGCTGACGGTAACCTCGATACCCTTGGTATCGAGACTCGAAAGAGAAGTTTGCACATGATGGCGCAGGGATTCGGCCACTGCTTCAGCAGCGTGGGCGCGCGAACCTTCGAGTACGATGACAAACTCCTCACCACCGAAGCGGCCGAGGATGTCATTGCCTTGCAGGCAGCTGCGCATGCTGGCGACACCGGCGAGCAGAACGCGGTCACCAAACAGATGACCCAATTGGTCATTGATCTGCTTGAAGCGATCGAAATCAATCAGCAGAACGGCTAACGGCGAGCCGGATTTGAGGCACTCGCGGATTCGGTTTTCGATCAGTTCGCGCAGATGCGAGCGGTTGTGTACGCCGGTCAGCGGATCACTGATCGCCGCGACATAGAGCTCCTCAGCGCGACGCTCAAGATTCGTGTTGGCATTTGCAAGAGCCTTTCTTTGTGTATCTATCTCACTGTTCTTCAGACGCAGCGCCTGATTGAGTTGACGCATGCCGTTGAAGCGCCAACTGATCAGCAGCAATACGACGAGGAGGCCGATCATGCCGACGGTGCCGAGTTGGCGTTCGACGTCCTGTTTGCCCAGGCGTGTGGTCTGCAATTCGTTGTCCTTCTGCAGCAGGGCGAGATCCTTCTCTGCATCGGCGCGCGCATGGCGCGCCTGCAAATCACTGAGCTGGCGACTTGCGCGCGTGCCGAGCAGGAGTTCACGCTGTTCGGAATAGCGGCGAAGATAACGCAACGCGGTTTCCGGATCGTGCTCGGCGAGGGCGATTTTCTCGCGCACGGAATAGGCCTGCACGAGCTGTGGACGCAGCAGGGCGGCTTCGAGTCCGGCAATCGCCTCATCGATCATGCCGCGTGCACGCAATGAGTCGTGCTGCGCCTGATTGATCTCGGCGAGGCTGAGCAGGGCGCGTGCAACGATCTCGTGCTGACCAAGTGAGCGTCCGGTATCGAGGGATGATTCCAGCTGTTCGACTGCTTCGGTGGCACGGCCCAACCCATTGAGGGCTCGTCCGGCTTCGAGTTGTTCGAGGCCTTGATTCGAACGATTGCCGAGTCTGGTATCGATGGCCAGTGCCTCATTGGCAGCCTTGAGTGCGGCGGCATAATCGCCGACGTCATTGAGCAGGCTCGCGTAGCTTCCAAGAATGGGTGCAAAACGTTCGGGATTTGCTTCGCGGTCGACCGCAACGAGCGCACGTTCGAAATAGCTGCGCGCGGTTTCCGGATCCTCGATTTCTCGATAGAGCAAGGCGATATTGCGCAGGCTGGTTTCGGTGTAGTCGCCAATCCGCTCGCGGATCGCCAGCGCTTCCAGCTGCAACTCGAGGGCGCGCGCGAAATTGCCGCGATCGCGAAACACCGTTCCGAGATTCCCCAACATCAGCGCAAGACGGAACTCGTCGCCACTGTCGCGCAGGATCTGGATCGACGCCGTACAGTTTTCCAGCGCCGCATCGAGATCGCCGCGTCGTCGTGCGATGACGCCGTAGTAGCCCAGCGCCGATGCTTCGTAGTTCCTGGAATGACTTTTCAACGCCAGCGCGCGCAGCGAATCGGCAAGCTTGCTTGCGCCTTCGTAGTCGCTGAGCAGCAGGGTCATTTCCGCTTGTTGTTCGATCGCGTGCATTTGACGTTGCGGGTCGCGCGCTTGTCGGGCGAGTTGGACAACCTCTTGCCATTCGGCACGCGCCGGTTCCACCGCGTGCAGGGATTGCATCAAGTGGGCTTCGGCCGTGGCCAAATTGAGATCCGTTTCAAGGCCGCCAAGGGCGCTGCCCAACAAACGAGGGAATTCGAGGAATTGCCGGGCGGACGCGGCGAATTCCTGCGACCCGACCGTCGCTTTGGACGTAGCTTGAGCGTCAGCGACCGAATTTTCGGAATGAGCGATTCCGACCGATAAAAACACGGCAAGCAAGACAAGCACGCATGTCCACTGCTTGGGCCACCCCCAAATCATCAGCGTCAAGTTCCGTTGATCACCAAAGCGCGAATGCTAACGTGTTTGCGCCGAGTGGGGGCGGAACTCGCGCCGAATTTGCGCATGCTTGGCGCAGCCCCGCTCACGCGGCATGCAACGATCGGCTCCTGACCCGCTATGATTCCGCCCGCGCGCAAATTGCGCAGCCGAATCAGATCGGCCATTTTGACCTCCCCATAGCAAATCCCGGGTTGCCTTTTGCGTCTCGTTGTTCCTTCCATTGAATCTGTCGATAGCTCGGTCTTTGGCCAGCTGCCACTGTTCGATTGGGTGGGCGATCACAGCCTATTGGTCGAGCGCCAGCGCTGGCCGACCATTGACGAACTCGACGCCTTGCGCGCCGAAGCGATGCGTATTGATGGTATCCAGCGACCGCAAATATCAGCGCAATCGGCGGATTTGCTTGAAGATGGACTGCACTACGAAGAACGCATCCGGCGCGGGCAACTCGCCACCCGCGAAAACAACTGGCACGACTTGTTGAACGCCTTGGTGTGGCTGCGCTACCCGCGAATCAAGCAGGCCCTCAACGTCGCCCAATGCAGGGACATCAGCCATGTCGGTCGGCGTGAGCGCACGCGTGCTCAATGCGCGATGACTCACTTTGACGAAGCCGGTGCCATCGTCCTGTGCAGTGACCCAAACCTGATTGCCATGTGGGATCAGCATGATTGGCTAAGCTTGTTCTGGCGCGAACGAGCGGCGTGGAATCAGCACATCGCCGTGCAGGTGTTCGGTCACGCGATTCTCGAGCTGGCCTTGCAGCCGCAACGTCTGCTCGTGGCGAAGTGCATTGTGCTGATGTGCGATGAAGAAACCTTGGCTCGACTGCGCGTTGATCCGACAGTGATCCGTAGGCAGGTCGATGCGAGGATCGCTGAAGGCATTGCCGAAGGATCCGAGTTGGGCGATCCGCAGGATCTGCGCCCGCTGCCGCTATCGGGAATCCCCGGTTGGCGAAACGATGCGGTCGATGAGCGGTTTTTCAGCGAAGCGCCATGCTTTCGCCCCGTGCGGCCGGGTCGTTGCTATCCAGCGCCATGTCGTCTTTGATCGAAGAAATCGATTTGACACGGGAACTTTTTGCTTTGCCGTGGGGTACATTGCGGGTCGCTTGAATTCCAAGAGTGCTAGATTCATCCGGTTTCTCGCCCCGGTGGATTCCAATGTGCCTGGATTCTCGTGATGACGGATTGCTCCGCCGGTTGCGGTGGAGCCTGCATGCATTCGAAACTTGAGGGTGATTCGAAATGATAGAAACCCATGCTCTGGGAAAGCGCTACGGTGATCTGGTCGCCGTCGATGGCATCACCTTCAAGGTGGAGCCAGGTCAGGTGCTCGGCTTCCTCGGCCCCAACGGTGCCGGCAAGTCGACCACGATGAAGATGATTGCAGGCTTTCTCGCACCTACCTCGGGCAGCGCGAAAGTCTGCGGATTCGATGTTGAGACGCAGCCGATCGAGGCCAAGCGCGTAGTCGGCTATTTGCCGGAAGGCGCGCCAAGCTACGGCGAAATGAGCGTGCGCCAGTTTCTCGGCTTCATCGCCGAGGTACGAGAAATTCCCGCCAGTCTGCGCAACAAGCGTTTCGAGGATGCCATCGATCGACTCAATCTCGAAGGTGTGCTTGAACAGCCCATCGAAACCCTGTCGAAAGGCTTCAAGCGCCGCGTCGGCCTGGCTCAGGCCATCCTGCATGATCCGAAAGTGCTGATCCTTGACGAGCCCACCGACGGCCTCGATCCGAACCAGAAACATGAAGTGCGCACGCTGATCAATGCGATGGCGCGCGACAAGACCATCATTGTCTCGACCCACGTACTCGAAGAAGTTCACGCCGTTTGCAGTCGCGCGATCATCATCGCCAAGGGTCGCGTACTCGCCGATGCGACGCCGGCTGAACTCGAAGCTCGATCACGCTACTACCAGGCCGTTTCATTGAGCTCTTCCGATCCCAAGGCCGCCAAGGAAGCGCTTTCGCGCGTGGCCGATGTCGCGGCCATCGAGGTCGATCCGCAGGACGGTCGTATCACCGCCTTCCCGAAACCCGGCAAGCAGATCTTCGCTGCGGTCAATCAAGCCCTGCAGGAACGCAATGTCGTCGTGCGCGAACTCGCGCTCGAGGGCGGCCGCCTCGACGAGGTGTTCCGCACGGTCACCCAGGGCCAGGCACAGGAGGCACAGGCATGAGTGCCATTACGACGGTCTGCAAGCGCGAACTGCGCAGCTATTTCGCGACGCCGGTCGCCTACGTGTTCATCGTGATCTTTCTCGTTTTGTCGAGCGCATTCACGTTTTATCTCGGCAATTTCTACGAGCGCGGCCAGGCGGACTTGCTGCCATTCTTCAGTTTCCTGCCGTGGTTGTATTTGTTCCTCGTGCCGGCTGTATCGATGCGCTTATGGTCGGAGGAGCGCAAGAGCGGCACGATTGAATTGCTGCTGACCTTGCCGATTACGATGTGGCAGGCGGTCGTTGGAAAATTCCTTGCGGCGTGGTTCTTCATCGGCATCGCGCTGGCGCTGACCTTCCCGTTGTGGATCACGGTCAACTATCTCGGTGATCCGGACAATGGCGTGATCTTCGCAAGCTATCTTGGTGCCTGGCTGATGGCCGGTGCATTCCTCGC
>JBBQTY010000054.1:0-20650 GCA_038234445.1 Lysobacterales bacterium | reverse complement strand
GGAGTGTTCCAGCGTGCCTATTCTCGGTATCGGCCTGCACGTCATCATCGCAATCCTGTTCGCCGTGCATGCGTTGCGCACGGATCAGGAGCGTTGGTGGCTGCTGGTGCTGTTTGTCTTTCCGCTGTTCGGCAGCGTGATCTATGGCGTCGCCGTGTTCCTGCCCGAAATCTCAAAGTCCCGCAGCGGTCGGCGGGTTGTGCGTGGATTGCGCGATACGCTCAATCCAGGGCGTGAACTGCGCGAAGCCGAGGCCGAGTTCGAACACTCGGCGACCATCGCCAACCGCATTCGCGTTGCCGATGCGCTGAACGCCGCCGGTCGCGGCGACGATGCCATTGCCGCCTATCGCGAGGCGCTTCGTGGCGTACACAGCGATGATCCGGATATTCAGGTCAAGCTCGCGCGCGCATTGCTCGACAATAATCAAGCGGCCACGGCGCGCGATTTGCTCGAAACTCTGATCGCCAGGCGGCCTGATTTCAAATCGCCACAAGGCCATCTGATCTACGCCCGGGCCTTGGCGGCCAGTGGTCAGCGCGACAAGGCCCGCGAGGAGTTCGATGCCCTGATCGGCTACTTTGCCGGGATCGAGGCACGCGCACGGTATGTCGAAATCCTTGAGAGTTGGGGCGAGTCTGCGGCAGCAGCCAAGCTGGTCAACGAGTCGCTGCGGCATATCAAGCACATGCCGAACAGCTCAAGACGGCTCAACGAGGAATGGATCCGCCAGTTGAAGCAGGCGTCATCACGGCTTCCTGCGATCTCCTGAGCCGCCTTAGGCTGAACTTGTCGGGATCCCTCGAAGTCCATCCTTGTCCACAGCGGACCTTGGCGCTACCGATACCCGGCAAACCACTGTGTTCCGTCTTGCGCCGCAGCAAACCCGGCGCCCGACCCGCGCGGTCGGGTAGAGTAGGCATATGTATCTTGAGTATTACGGCCTGCGCGAGGCCCCGTTTTCAATAACGCCGGACCCGCGCTATGTATTCCTGTCCGAGCGCCATCGGGATGCGCTCGCGCACCTGTTGTATGGCGTCGGCAAGGGCGGCAGTGGCGGTTTTGTCCAGCTAACCGGCGAAGTCGGTACCGGCAAGACGACGTTGAGCCGACTGCTGCTTGAACAGTTGCCGGAAAACACCCAGGTCGCCTTGCTGCTGAATCCCAAATTGTCGCCGGTCGAGATGATCGAGACGGTGTGTGAGGAGCTCAAGCTCGATATCACCGGCAAGCAAGGCAGTCTCAAGGGCCTGACTGACGCCCTCAATACCTATCTGCTTGATGCCTATGCGCAAGGTTTGCGCGTGGTCTTGATCGTCGATGAGGCGCAGAACCTGTCGCTCGATGCGCTCGAGCAGATTCGCCTGCTGACCAATCTCGAAACGCCGACGCAGAAACTGCTGCAGATCATTCTGCTCGGTCAACCCGAGCTGCGCGACATGCTCAATCGCCCCGAGCTGCGCCAACTCGCCCAACGCATTACCGCGCGCTATCACCTGACCCCGCTCGATGCGTCCGAGGCCGAGGCCTATGTCAAACATCGCATGGCGGTGGCGGGTTGCCAGCATGTGCCGTTCTCTCGTCTCGGCATGCGTGCGCTGTATCAGCGTTCCAGCGGAATCCCGCGCCTGATTAACGTGATTGCCGATCGCGCCCTGATGGCCGGTTATGCGCGCGAACAGCCGAGCATTGGCGAACGCCTGGTCGATCGCTCGGCCGATGAAACGCTGCCCGGACACGCACGTTACTGGATGCGACGCTATGCGCGCTGGGCCGTGGCTGCGCTGATTTTGATCGCGCTCGGCGTATTTGGATGGCGGCACCTGCAAAAAGAACCCATGCCGCCGCCACCCGCAAGCACGTCGAAAGTCGCTGCAGTCGACGCCAGCCAATCCGCCATGGCGAGACTCGAAGCGCGATTGGCCGCGCCACCGGAAACCGAATTGTCGACAATTACCCAATTGCTCTCGCGTTGGCAGGTTGGCTCCAGCGAGGTATCGGTGCGCGCGGCGACGCGTTGTCCCGCTTTGATCGCGCCGGGCATCAATTGCCTGCGTGGACGCGCCAGTCTGGAGCAGGTTGTACGCTTTGATCGGCCACTGATTCTCGCCCTCGGTAAGCCGGAAGCCCCTGTTTATGCCGTGCTTCAAGGCGCTGGACGCAACAAGGTGCGACTTGATCTGGCCGGCGAAAGCATCGAGCTTCCGCGCGAGGCGCTGGCGCGTTTCTGGTCCGGTGATTTCACCGCGATCTGGCGTGTCCCAGCCTCGCTTGCGGGCTCCCTTCGCAAGGGCGATGCGGGCCCTGCAGTCGCCTGGGCCAAGCAGAATTTGAGTCGACTCGACGGCGGTGCCGATGCCGAAACCGGGCCCGCCTATTTCGACACCGACCTTGAAGATCGCGTGCGCAAGCTGCAGCTCGCCTATGGCATACAGGCTGATGGCATCATCGGTCCGGAAACCTTGTTTGCCCTGTCCGCACTGGACGAGAGCGGCCCCCATCTGACCCGCAACATCGAGTGAACCCATCGCATCATGTCGTTGATTCTTGAAGCCCTGAAAAAATCCGAACGTCAGCGCCGCCTCGGCGAGTCGCCGACCATCGGTTCGCCGGTCATGGCCGTGCGCCGTCGCCGCAGTCTGTTGCCCGCAATTGTCGGTTTGATCGTGATCGGTCTCGCGGTGTTGTGGTGGTTGCAACGCGGAGCCGACGAATCCCCGGTGGGCGGCACGCCAAACATGGCCGCCACGATGCCAGCCGCTGTCACCGCACCCGCACCAGCGCCCACTGCGGCGCAGCCAGCGCGCGCGCCGGATGGAACCACCTTCAACGACGCGCCGGTGGCGGCACCTCCTGGCCAGACAGTGCCGTCGCGCCGACTGGCGCGCGATCCAATCGCCGAGGTCCGCAACAAGCCAGAGCTTGATCAGCGCAGGAAAGTCCGCGATGGGGAGCTCGTTGTGGCCGACCCGCAAGCAGGGCGCGCCGCCACGATCAAGGAGTCCGAACCGGTTTCCGCCGCCGATCCGGCCGCACTGGCTGCGGCCATGGCCACCGCTGGAAAGTCAGCACCGGCGCCGGTGCAAACACCGGCCAAGAAGAAAACCGAAACCGCTGAGGGTGCCAAGAGCCCTCAATCAATACCCGCTGCAGCGCCCGCGGCGGCCAACTCCGCCGGAAATACGCTCAAGCTCATGTGGGAATTGCCGCTGGCCACGCGCAGCAAGTTGCCTGAGATCAAACTCAGCATGCATGTCTTCGCGGCAGATCCGACCCACCGCTTTGTCATCATCAACGACGAGCGGCGTGCCGAGGGTGACGATATCGATGGCATGAAGTTGATTGAGATCCGTCCCGACGGTCTGGTTTTCGAATTCGAAAGCGTGCGTTTTCTGTATCCGCGCGGCGGGCGTTGAGCGCGCTCCGCGGCGATGTTTGTCCAGCTCGAAAGTCGCCGCCGTCAGCGCCCTCCGTGGGCGACCGTGTTGCTGGTCGCCGCCTGCGTGACAATGTTTTTGTGGATTGCCGCTGAACCGGCGACGGGCCGCGGACGACTGCTCAGTTTCTGGGGAACCGTCCCGACAACCCTGCTCGATGCACGCGTCTCGTGGCAGACCCAGCTCGGCGAACTGCGCTTCGCCCGACTCGTGACGGCGTTGTTTATCCATGCCGACTGGATTCATCTGACCACCAATCTGTTGTTCCTGATGATCTTCGGCGTGCCGACCGAACGCGCCCTCGGCGCCGGTCGCTTCCTCGTCCTTTTCATCATCGGCGGGGCACTGGCCAATCTCGTTGGCGCATGGACACTGGCTGCGACGAACTCGCCGATCATCGGATCCAGCGGAGCCGTATCGAGTGTGGTTGGCGCGTATCTGGCGCTTTATCCGCGCGCGCATCTGGGTCTGGTCCTGCCGCTCGGATTCTTTCTCGAATTCGTGCGCGTGCCGGCGTCGTTGCTGATCGGTTTCTGGGCGGTGTTGCAAATCGTCTTCACCTACGTCGGCCCGGCCTTCGGCGCGGTCGCCTGGTGGACGCATATCTCGGGATTCCTGCTCGGTATCGTCTTCGCCTTGCTCTGGCGACCGGGACTAGCGCGCCGCGCACGACGTTAGCGCTGCCGTCGATCGTTCAGGTCCGGTCGTGGTTTTTGGCGGCGCACACTACACTTGCCGACATGAGCAACGTTCCGCCACCAACCGATCCACCCGCGCCGCGCAGCCTCACACCGCTGCCGCCGAACGCCTCGCCGGCACCGCGCAAGGTCACCGCGCGCACGCCACCAACGCCAGCAAAAACCGCGGCGCCAGAAGTTCGAGCACCACGTGCTGCGCCGGCGAAACCTGCGTCGATTGCACGAAAGGCACCGCTGCGCTCGACACCCCCCACGCCAGCCGACCCACCCGTCGATACGCGCGTGGCAAGCAGACGTGCAGCATTACCCCGCGTGACAGCATCGCCTACCGCTGCGCTTTCAACATTCAAAACAGCTACACGCAACGGATCGCGCAGCGCGGCTCCGCCGCCGCCAGCGGACGAGATGGCAAAGACGGCAGCGGACGAAACACTCGATGCGACACCGCCTCCCTGGGCTGCCAGCACCGAACTGGTGCCAGCTATCACCGCGCCAAATAACGCAAAAAAGAAACAACATACGACTATTCCCGCCAGACACCCCGCCGATGCATCGACCCGTTCGATGCGCGTCATAGAGTGGCTGACCTCGGGCTTGCGTGATCCTTGGCGCGAACGCATCCGCGAATACCTCGTGCTGATGCGCATGGATCGCCCGGTCGGCGCCTTGCTGCTGCTATGGCCGACGCTATGGGGCCTGTGGTTTGCAGCCAATGATTTCCCGCCGATCGTTACCCTGATCATCTTTACCCTTGGCGTGTTTGTCATGCGCGCTGCCGGCTGCGTGATCAATGACTATGCCGATCACGCCTGGCTCGACGCCCATGTCGAACGCACGCGCAACCGACCAATGGCTGCGGGGCGTGTATCAAAGAAAGAGGCATTGCTGCTGTTCGCGGGTTTGCTCGCGTTTGCCTTCATGCTCGTACTTTTTACCAATGCATTGACGATCGAGCTGTCATTCGCCGGTGTCGCACTCGCAGCAATTTATCCATTTTGCAAGCGCTACACCCATCTCGCCCAAGTCGTCCTTGGCGCGGCGTTCGGCTGGTCGATCCCGATGGCTTTCGCTGCGGTCAGTGGCGAAGTGCCCATACTCGGCTGGCTGATCTTCCTCGCCAACGTGCTTTTTTCGACGATCTACGACACCGAATACGCGATGGTTGATCGCGAAGACGATATCCGCGTCGGCGCAAAATCCACCGCCATACTTTTCGCCGATGCCGACCGCCCGATCATCGGCGTCCTCATGCTGACCTTCCTGTTTGCGATGCTGCTCGCCGGCACGCGCGCACAGCTGGTTTGGCCGTATTTTGCCAGCCTCGGCATCGCAGCCGCCCTGTTCGCCCACCAGCAATGGCTGATCCGAACCCGCGAACGCGACGCCTGCTTCGCCGCCTTCCGCAACAACAACTGGGTCGGTTTTGTGCTCTGGGTAGGCCTGGTGTTGGCGTTGGCGATTCGGTGAGCCGCCGACGCTGCGGAGCAACGGTTCACTCACGAAGAGTGGCTAGCCCGGTATCTGCAGGCGCAGCGGCGGCTCGATCGGGACAACGAAGCGTTGCGCCAGTGGAAAAAAACGACCAGAAAAGGGAAGCATGGACCGCAGGCGCGACGCTATCGGAAAACCGTTGGGTTGCGGGATCTTCGTTGCAGGAAAGCAGTCAAGCATGCTCGCGAGCGGCAGAAAGACAGTCTTCTTCAGGGCAACGATGCCTTGCCTTGACGCACGGTCGATGCGAAATGGAATCGAGGGCAGCGAAAGCAGCGATCACAGAATCCGCAGGGCGAGGGAGAGCAGCCGGCACCATGTCAGCAGAACGGCTTACGTAGTCCGCTTAGTTGAAACTGTCTCGGAAGATCCGGTTCTCGTAGTAGACCAGACCATTGTTTCCCGCGGCTACGGCTGCACCTCCTTTCAGCGTGATGGCTGCTAGCGATCGCGTCGAAGGATCGCAAACGCTGGCAATCCAGGACGTACCGGCGTTGAACGTTTCGTAGATGCAGCCCGACAAGGACGCTGCGTACCAATGAGAGGAATCACGCAGAGCCAGATCGGTCAAAACCGCGGAATCCGGCAGGACTGCGAGTGGCTGCCAACTGCTTCCCCCGTTGTTCGTCGCATAGACTTGCGAAGTCAAAGTAGCCACCACGCCAAATACGGGATTTATGAAATCCGCCGCCGTAATCTGTCCGTGCGGGAACGCCAGCAGGGTCCAGTTGGTTCCGCCATCCTGCGTTCGCGCAATGCTGCCAAAGCTGCCCAGCTCGTAGGTGATGCCGCCGCTGGCAAAACCGGTTGTCGCGGTGGGAAAGTGAAGTTCGTCAAAATTGACATCCTGTTGGGCTGGTAAACCAACCTGCCAGCTGCTGCCAGAGTCGTTGCTGTGGAGCAGATTGCCTCCCTGTATCGCGACCCGCCGCTCACCGTCGAAATGCACATCCAAAACACTACCCAAATTGTTGCTGAGTTCGCCCACTTCGGACCACGTGCTGCCGCTGTTGACGCTGCGATACAAGCCGACCCGGGCGAGATACAGCTCAGTAGTCGAGCTCGCATGTGCAAAAACGAGCGATTGCTGCAGGCCGGTCGGAAATACACTCCACGTCAGTCCTCCGTCGCTGCTGGTCATCGCACTGCTGAACGCACAGGAGGCCAGACCATGGCGTGTGTCGGAAAAATCCACATCAGTGGCACTGCAACTGGCCGAACCTTGCGCGACGATCCAGTCGACTGGGAGCGGCAACGCGGGTGTCGCGAGCGAAAGCAGCAGTGAAGCGATCAGCATGGCCATCTCCTGGTATGGGAATTACTCGCGCAAACCCAAGGCTGATGCACTCTTTGCGCTTGGCTGATGAGTAGATCTCCACTGCTCGCGGCTCAACAAGCACGATGTGACGAACAACATCAACGGATACGCGAGTGACGAAACGAGTCGCGCTCGACCGATGCAGAAAGCAGATGGCTTACGCGTTCGTTGCCGGAGGCCGATAGCCAAGCATGCGGGCGGGCAGCAAGAAGATCCCCTTGATCAGGGCGAGGATGCCTTCCATCAGCGCGCCGACGATGCGGAATGGAATCGACAACAGCCAGAGGATTGGCCACAGAATCAACAGAACGAGGGCGACCGGCCAGCACAGCACGAGCAGGATGGCCCATAGCAGCAGAACGAAAAGTGCACGCATGGTTGACCTGTCTCCGTATTCAGTGGTGGTGAACGCCTTGATGGAAAACCGGCGCAAATCTGACAGATGGTGGCGCGCGGGCCGCGATCAAGATGCCGGCTCGGGATACGATTTCGAACTTTCGGATAAACGCTACGCGCATCCGTCGCCGCTGGCCTATGCCATCGGTCACCGTTGAGATTTGCGTTACGGCCTATTCTTCGGGTTGAACATCGGAGCGCCTGGCGCGACCACGGGGATGGCGTCCTCGCGTTGTTGCACATCACCAGAGCGATAACTCTGAGCGCTTCTTCCTGGAAACTCAGCGCATCTTCGCTGCCGCTAGAGCGGCGCAAACAACTCGGCGAGATCGTCTTCATCGAAGCGCAGTGCTTGTGTGCTGCCACCTTCGAGGACGGCGTTGGCGAGATCGGCCTTGCGTTGTTGCATGGCCTGGATTTTTTCCTCGACCGTTCCGGTGCAAATCAATTTATAGACGAATACATGTTTTTCCTGACCGATACGATGGGCGCGATCGGTGGCCTGTGCCTCGACCGCCGGATTCCACCATGGATCGTAATGAATCACGGTATCGGCGGCGGTCAGGTTGAGGCCAACGCCACCGGCTTTCAGGCTGATCAGGAAGATCGGCACTTGCTCGGCCTGGAAGCGCGCAACGAGTTCGGCGCGTTGGGTGCTTGGTGTCTGTCCGGTCAGCATCTGATACTTCTGCTTGCGTGCCGTGAGCGACTTGGCGATCAGGTCGAGCATCTCGGCAAACTGGCTGAAGACAAGGATGCGTCGACCTTCAGCAACGAGGCTGTCGGTCAGTTCGAGCAGGAGTTCAAGTTTGGCCGATTCCTTGATGCGCTTGGCGCCCTCGAGTTTGACGAGGCGCGGATCGCAACAGGCCTGACGCAATTTGAGCAGGGCATCGAGGACAATGATGCCGCTTTGTGCAAGACCGCGCTTCTGCACCTCGGCGAGTACGCGCTCGTGCTGTGCGAGGCGCAGGGTTTCGTAGAGTTCGCGCTGTGCGCCTTCAAGTTCGACGTTGCGCGGAATAAAGGTTTTCTCGGGCAGATCATCGAGCACGTCTTCCTTGCGTCGACGCAGCAACAACGGCGCGATGCGTCGACTCAGGCGCTCGCGACGCTCGACATCGTTGTGTTTCTCGATCGGCGTGCGGTAGAAACGCGTGAAGTGACGCTCGGTACCGAGCAGGCCCGGTTCGACGGCATCGAACTGCGCCCATAGCTCGCCCAGATGGTTTTCGAGCGGCGTACCGGTCATCGCGAGGCGGCGTTGCGCGGGAATCTCACGCACGATCTTGGCCGCCTGGCTCTTCGCATTCTTGACCACCTGCGATTCATCAAGTACGAGCAATGCATAGTCGTGCGCGATCAGTGCGTCGCGATCTCGCGCGAGCAAAGGATAGGTGGTGATGACCAGATCGTGATGCGGGATCGCCTCGTGCAGGCCGCCACGCGCGGGACCGTGCAAGACCAGCACCGATAGATCCGGTGCAAAGCGATGCGCTTCGTCGCGCCAGTTCGAGACGAGGCTGGTCGGCGCGACGATGAGCACCGGTCTATCGAGATGCCCGCGCTGTTTCTCGGCGAGCAGATGTGCGAGTACCTGCACGGTTTTGCCAAGCCCCATGTCATCGGCGAGCACGCCACCGAGGCCTGCATCGGCAAGAAAACCGAGCCAGGCCAATCCATCGCGCTGATATGCGCGCAGCGTTGCGTTGAATCCGGGCGGCTCGGTGGCCGGCTCGCGCGCATCGCGCAACCGCACGAGTTGCTGGCGCAGGTTTTCACCACCGCGCCAGGGCAGCGCATTCTTTGCCGACAACTCATCGAGCACACTGACTTGCGAACGGCGCAAACGCAAGGCGCCCTGCTCGGCATCGCGCTCGGGCATATCCTGCAACCACTCGAGCAGCGGCCCGATCAGTTCGCGCAATCGCGCCAGTGGCAACGGCACGCGGCGGCGATCGTCGATCGGTACCAACCACATGGCGTCGGCATCCTCGCCTTTGCGCGGACTCAAAGGGAAACCCGGATCGCCGAGCAGACGACGCAGGATCGGCAGCAGATCGACGCGTTCGCCGGCGATCTCGATACCGAGGCTCAGATCAAACCAGGCGTTGCCGGATTCCTCGATCTCGGCGTACCAATCGTCCGGCTCATCGAGCAGTTCGAACGGAAAGCCCGCATCGGTTTCGAGGTGGAAGCCGTGATCACGCAGCCGCGGTGCCAACGCAAAAAGATGCTCGGCCGCGATGAGGAGGCCGCGGCGTGGTTCGAGCACAAAATCGCCATCGGCAAATGCATCGCGCGGAAGATTCGGCATGCGCGGCAGCAGATCGATATCGATCAGGCCGAGCTCCTCCAGCTGCTCGCAGGCGGCGATCTCGGCCGAGCGGTCGCGCACGATGTCGAGCAGGCGGCCCTCGTGCATGCGCCGTTCACGCGGTTTGATCGGCGCGAACGGCAGGCGCGGGCCGTCGTAATCGAAGCTCAGGCGCACACAGCCGGCTTGGTAGCGATTGGACACGCCGTTGACATAGGTCAGTACCGGAAACGCGCGCAACGTCAGCACCGGTGTGGGCACCACCTGGTGCATCTGCGGCGGGGTCGCTTTGGCCGGCTTCGGCAGGCTTTCGAGTTGTCGTGTCTTGTGCCAGTGCTCGACGACGAAGTCGGCATGCTCGGGCAGCAACGCCGGCGCGCGCAGGGCGGCATCGATGACCTGGGCATCGCCCTCGACGCGACCGATCGCCGGTTTGGCCGGATCGAAATACCAGATCTGCGCGATTCGCAGCAGCCGCGTGTTCGCGTCGGTTTCAGTCAGTTGCGGAACGAGCTTCTGGTTGCCGTCGTCTGACAACTGCCAACCCCAGTCGAGCGTGCGCCTGTCGCCTAGGCTGACCTGTCCGCGCGACGGCTTCTCGACGAAACACGGATACTCTTTGATGAGGATTTCGAGCAGGGCCTCGTCGCGCTCGCCGCTGAGCGGATACCAGGCACTCGATGCGTAGTGCGGGCTTGCCATGCGCAGGCGTGCGACATGTTCAAATTGGTGCGCTGTCAGGCGTTGCCAGGGATCTGCACCAAACTGGAATTGTCCCACCGGCTGCGGTGAACCCAGACTGCCGCGTTTGGTCGGCTTGAGCCAGACCGGCTGTGCCTGCATGCCCGGCAAGGTGCCATCCCCGATGCGCAGCAGAATGCCGAACACCAGCGCGGGATCGACCGCAGGTCTGCGCAGGGGTGGTTTGGGATCCGCGCTGATCGCATCGAACCAGGGCTTCCACGCGGCCGGACCGGCCCCGGCCGCTGCCAACTGCTTGCCCGATTCGAAGGCGGACGCGCGTGCGCCGAGCATTTTCAACGCAACTGCAGCGACATGCTTGCACTCGCCTTCGAGAGGGCAGGTGCATTGAGTGTCGAATATCGGTTTGCCGCCATTGAGGCCGATCAGGATCGCCGCGGTATAGGGCTCATGCTCGCGTCCCTGCACGGCACCAAACAACGTGCCGGAATCCTTCGCGCTCTCATACCAGATTTCGCGCACACGACTGCGGCGCAGGTAATCTGCGCCTTTGGCGAGGGTCGGCTGATCGAGCACCGAGTGGGTGCTGCGTGACAGCAATTGGCGAAACAGCGACTCATCCATGCGCTTGCGAAGATCCGGTCGGCAAAATCCAACAGACAATCGTGCCTGCCTCGACCGGGTTCGTCCAGCGTTGGGCGCATCCTCATCGCTGTGGGTGTTTCGGTGATGGTGCTGCAACTAGTACGCGACTTCAAACTGGAAACGCCGAAATCAAGCACGGCCATTCAACGATTCCCCACCGAAACCCGTTTGAATACCCTCAGTTTGTGGCGCCAGCAAAGTGAGGCTGGGCGACGACGATAATCGCCGTAGCGCCAAATACTGAAGTGCCGCCCTAGCCGATCAGCTCTTCGGCATGCGCACTGATTTCGGCGACTTTGCCGGCATCGAGGTTCTTGCGCAGCAGGCGGCGGAATTCCGACATCTGTTCGATCAGCGCCTCGCGGGAGCTGGCCTTGTCGATTTTCTGGGTCAGCAGGAACGCACGCAATCCGACCTTGGCACTGAGGATACGGCTCATGTACTCGCGCGCTTCGGCGAGGTTGTTTGCCGCCACCGGGGTTTTCGCAGCTGGCTTCGGCGCAGCTGGCTCAGCGGCCTTGACCACCTCTTTTACGGCGGGTTTGGCGGCGACAGGAATCGGCGGTGGCGGTGCCGTGATCGCTGACGCGGCCTCGAACGCCTGCACGGACTCGCTGCCAAACTCGATCAAGCCCGTCGTCAGCAATTCCTTCAGCAGGCTTTCGATATCGTTGATCGCGATAAATTGCGTGCGGATGCTGCCGACCGTGCGTTCGCCGTTGATCGAAATCAACACCATGCGCTGACGGGCGCCGATCTTGAGCCTGCGCTCGTCGATTTCGATTCGGCCGGCTGCCGTCTTGGTCGGAATGGCGCTATCAAGCATGTGGATTTCCTCGTCTCCCCGACCCCCATGCTAGGCAATGGATCGGTCAATGAAAAGTGTTTTGACAGTTAGTGGCCGATTCGGACACCACCACGCCGATTCAGCGCCGCGGGCTTTTGCCTTCGTCGTCGGGCAGCTCGAACCGATAACCGACGCCATACACGGCGGCAATCGGATCGATCCCCGCCTCGACCAGCTTGCGCCGCAGATTTTTGACGTGGCTGTCGACCGTTCGATCGCTGACGACGCGATGATCTGCATAAAGCGCGCCAATCAATTGTTCGCGAGAGAAGACACGGCCAGGCTGACTGCTCAGTTTGCCCAGCAGGCGGAACTCGACCGGGGTCAGGGTCAATGCCTGACCATACACATGGGCTTCAAAGCGGTCCTCGTCAAGAAAAACCGCAGGGGTCGACGCGGGATCAATCGGACGCGTGCGGCGCAACACCGCGCGGACCCTGGCGACGACCTCGCGTGGACTGAACGGTTTGCAGATGTAGTCATCAGCACCGAGTTCGAGACCCAGCAGGCGGTCAATTTCCTCGACGCGCGCGGTCAGCATGAGGATGGGAACCTCGGAGAAAGTACGCACTTGCCGACACAGGGTCATGCCGTCGATGCCGGGCAAGTTGATGTCGAGCAGGATCGCATCGGGACGTTGTTGCCGAATCCATTCGTTGGCCTCGTTGCCATTGTCGAGAATGCTCGTACGAAAACCGGCGGCGAGCAGATAGTCGCTGAGCAGGGCAGAGAGCTTTGGTTCGTCCTCGACGATGAGGATATGCGCGTTGTCGTTCATGGTTTTGCTTTCAGAGATGGCAGGCGGACCTCGATACGCAAGCCGCCCAATGGCGACGCATGGGCCTCAATCCGGCCATCATGTGCAAGTACGATTGCGCGACAGATTGCCAGGCCGAGACCGGCACCTCCGGCGGCGCGATTGCGCGAGGCGTCGACTCGATAGAGACGCTCGAACAATAGCTCCAGGGATTCGGCAGGTGCGCCGGGAGCACTGTCCTCGATCACCAGCAATACGTCATCCCTATCCGGTTCAACCGAAATGCGGACTCTACCGGGTACATCAGTGTAGCGGCGCGTGTTGACCAGCAAGTTGTCGATGAGCTGACCGAGTCTGCGTGCATCGCCTCGAATCACCGGCACGGTTTCATATCGAGTTTCGAGCGACAGACCTGCTGATTCGAGCTGTGGACCTTGCACCTCAAGCAAATCGGCAACCAGCTCAGCGAGGTTGATCGACTCAAAACGATATTCAAGCGCGCCCGCATCGGCAAGCGACAACAAGTAAAGATCCTCGATCAGGCTACCCATTCTTTCGCATTCGGCATTCAGGGAATTGAGCGCCGCCGGCGTTGCGCTGCGTACGCCATCCTGCAGCGCCTGGATCTCACCACGCAGGATACTCAGCGGCGTGCGCAATTCGTGGGCAATATCCGCCCCCCAGCGACGCCGTGCCTCGCGGTGTTGCTCAAGCGTGCGGGCCAGATGGTTGAAATCCGCCGCCAGCGCGCCGAGCTCATCACGCCGGCGATCATCGATACGACGCGCGTAATCTCCGGCCGCCAACGCACGCGTTCCTGCCGTCAATTCGCGTACAGGCGTCAACAGCCAACGTGCAAGCGCAAACGCGAGCAGCAAGGCGAGCGCTAGAATGGCAACGCCGGCAATAAGCGCATTATGTAATTGCTCCCGCGCAAACGTCAGGTCCGCATGGCCGCGAAGCTGAGGCAGGGCCGCAAGCAGCAAGCTGCCGACGCGCTTGCCATCAAGCTCAATCGGCACGCTGGCCGAATTACGCGCAATCGCGGGGTCGCCGACCACCGGCTTTCCCTGCGCATCGAGCAACAGCAGTCGTGAGATCACATTGCCCTCGACTTCGCGCCGCCGCTCGCGCCATTCCGGTGGTGCTGGGCGATGGCGAAAATCGTCGTCACCCGGAGGTCGCGGTGGCGGATCCCGTTGCGGTCGTGGTGGACGGCGCAAGGCGCGACGCAGGTCAGGCGCGATCAGTTCGGCCAATTGACGGCTGTTGTTGCCGAGGAAGTCCCAGCTTCCGTTTTCGGCATAGGCTTCGGACAGTCGATCGGCTGCCGGTTGCAGGCGTTCGAGCGCGGCTTCATCGAGATAGGCGAGGAAGCCACGGCGGAACGCCTGCTGCTGCCAGACCACGAAACCGGCCAGCGCAATGCTGGAAAGCGCGGCGAAAGTCAGAAACAGGCGTTGCCAGAGGCGCAGGTTCATTGTCGCAGTCGCAGGATCAGGAGTGAAATCATGGGCGCACGATAGCGCGGCCGAGATCCGCTGATTCAATCTGCGCAGAATTTCCATGATTCCTCTGCGCTTACTGCGCAGTCGTGAGCCAAGCTGCAATCACGAGACGATCCGGCAAGCGGCGCTGCGAAATCCGTCTGCAGCCATACCCCCGCTGCCAGACCATCCCTGGGCCTGGCACGTCGAATCCCCACCAACCCATTGGCTTGCCGGAATCGTCTCGTACATCTCCCAACCCGCAAAAGGAAACGCTCATGAAAGCATTCAACCCCAAGGCCCTCGCCACTGCGGTTTTGGTCACCCTTCTCGCGACGACGGCGTATGCCGATCCGCATTCCGGCCATGAACGGAAAACTCCGGAAGAGCAGCTCGCCACGCTTCCGGGACTGACCCAGGCCCAGCGTGACGACATCGTTCGCATCGAGAAGGAAAATCGCGAGGCGCAGCGCGCATTGATGGAATCCACACGCGCGCAGCATGAACAGCTGCGTGACCAGGCCACGCAGAAACTGCGCACCGCGTTGGGTGACAAGGCCTATGCGACGTATGTGACCTGGAAGCTTGAACAACGCGGACAACATCGCGGTGAGCGTCGCCATCGGCGCATGGAAAATCGTCAAGCGCCGCCTGCTGACGGCCAGGAGATGGAACCCTCAGCCGGAGAGTGATTCCCGCGACTGGTTTGAGGATGTTCTATCGGGGACCGCTGTGACCACGAGACGTAGCGGTCCTCCTGCGTTCAGGGCATCGAAGGGATAGCAGGTGACGAGCAGGAGTCCATCGCCATCGGCTGCGGAGTCGATACGCTCACGGCTCGAATCGGCGATGCGCATCGAGGCAATGCGCATTCGCTGTGAACCTGTTGCACTGTCGATCTCAATCGTGTCGCCGACACGAACATCTCGTAAAAAGGAAAAATGCGTATCGCGGTGCGCACTGATGACGCTGAGTCCCGATGTTCCGGGCATGACGCTTGATTGCGCCCAACCCGGCCCGAATGCAAGGGTACGACCCGAATCGCCGCTCAACACGATCTCGTCGATACCGAGGCGTGCAACTTTCAGTCTGGCAACCGGCGACATGTCCGCCCACGGCCAAGGTTTCGTCGCGACCCCGGTTTCGAGGCGATGTTGCCAGGCACGCTGCAACAGGATCTGCGCGAGTTCGGCTTTGGCACTCATGTAGCCGGCATGGCCGAGCGGCACGCAGGCGCACAGGGCCAGCAGCAACGCGATGCGGCGGTTTGTCGTGGACTTCAATGAATGCATCGTCATTGTCTGGAAGCCTGTCGTGAAATCGAACCGTTGACTACGCGAATATCGCCATCGCCGCTTTTCGAGGCCTCTGTAGGAGCCCCTTCAGGGGCGAGCTTTCTCAAGTCGCACCGCGCGGAGCTCGCCCGTAAACGGGCTCCTGCAGGAACACTTTCCGCTCTGCATTGGAGCGGATTCTCTGCGCCCATTGGCCGTGAGAAAACCCAGTCCAACGCGTTGCTATACCGGTATCCAGTCGATGGCGGGATCGTCAACGAGTGGGTCATTGGTGGGTCTGACGCATTCGACGCCGAGCGGCCGAGGCGTTACCAAAGCCCCACCACCGAACCAGTCGTCGGTGTCGTCGTCGTAGATTGAGGTGGGCAGCCAGCTCAGGGATGAAAAATTCACGTCGATTCTCCAGGTTCAGGCGGGCAAAGAAGACACTTTGCGGCGACGGCCACGCCAGGCGAAAAGTCCGGCGATCAGCAACAGCGTCAAACCGAGCAGCATTTGCAAAGGCGCCGACGTCGCGGTTGAGGCATACGCGAGGCTGCCGGCCGGTTCGCCATTGGCGATGCGTTGGGAAACCAGATCGTCTGCACTATCGCGAATCGGTGTTTGCTCGATCGCGATCAGGCTCGTGTACGCGCTGACCAGATGATGATCGATGGCCAGTTGCAGTACCTGATCGCGCACTTCCTCAAGTTTTGCGCCGCGATCAATGGATTGTTCGAGGCTTTCGATCTTGCGCTGCGCCCACAACCGGGCGATGCCCGGCACACTCGCCGCACGATCGAGCGGCAACGATTTCGCCCACGTCGTTTCGCTGTTGGCGGCGCGTGCTTCGAGGGTGCCGTGCAGGTTCGACAGCTTGGCGACGACGACCAGCGGCTCGCCTGCATAAAGATCGGGCAGGCGCTGCGGATAGCTGTCGGCTACTCCGGGCCAGCTCAATGAGAGATCGCGCAAGGCCGGACGATCAAGCTTGCCGAACAACTCACGCATGCGCTCAGCGACTTCCGCCGGGCCACGAATCACGATCGACGAGCCGCGACCGGACGTCGCTGCGCGTTCTATGAACTGCGCATTCGGGGCACTGCCGATGCCGATCGGAAACAAGCGTGACTGGCCGAGATCGTGATCGATCAGCTGATACAAACCACCCGCATCGTCGACCGCACCATCGGTGGCGAACACGACCTGGCGTACGTACCCTGCAGGCGGCGTGCCGCGCAGCGCTGTGCGCAGGGCCGGAATCATTTCGGTACCGCCCGTGGCGCGCAACTTGTCGATCCATTCGCGTGCGAGGGCAATGTCCTCGGGTGTCGCGGCCACTGCAGCATCAAACAGCGATTCGGTCACCGAGTTGAACTGGATGACATTGAAGCGATCAATCGGGCGCAGCGAAGACAAGGCCAGGTCGAGCGCTTCACGCGCCTGTTTGATCGACTCGCCCTCCATCGAGCCCGAGGTGTCGATGACCAGGATCAGCTCGCGCGGCAGCGGATTCGTCAGCACGCTGTTTGGCAGCATCATGACCATTGCATAGGTCTCGCCATTGATCGTCTCAGTGAGCATCGCCGAGGCCGGTACGGCGCCAAGCACGGGCGCCCATTCGAGGACGAAATCGCGATCCGCCGGGACGCTGCCTTGAGCCAGGGCAATCGAATAGCCCGTACCGTGACGGCTCACTTTCAGCGCATGCGTTGAACTCTCGACGCGGCTCAGCGCAAGACCGGGATCGAGATCAACGTCGATCGAAACGGTCGGCGCATCGGTGCTGTGGACATCATCCTGCGTCGTCGACGGCGCCCGCGAGCTAGCATGCTCATCGGCATTTTGCGCGAGATAGCGCGGCGTATAGGTCAACGGCAGGGTCAGCGAGAAACGATCGTCATGATAGGCGATCTGCTGCCACCAACGCACCTCGACGTCGATCGTTTCGCCCGGACCGACGTTGGCCACGGCGGTACGAAACAGGTTGGCGCGATCGGCTTCGACGAGGGCGACATGTTTTCCGCTCGCGGCCGCTTCGACATATTCGCTGCGCGCCTGTTCCTTTTCGCGGATCTCGCCGACGATGACTCGCTCGCCGACGCGAAGCGTCATGTCATGCACGGCAGCCCCTTCAGGCAGCGGCAAAAGATATTGCGCCTCGACCCAGTTGCTGCTGACATTGGTGAAGCGTTGATGGATGCTGGCTTCGGCGACGAGTCCGCCGATTTGGTAGTGGACATCGCTGGCCAGCGCAACGAGTTCAAACGGTTGGCCGTCCCTGGCCGTTGCCTTGATCGTGCCGAAGCCGGTTTCGGCGCGCGCCCCGGCGACGAAGCCGAGCAGCAGGACGGCAATGGCGAAGATCGTACGCAGCGGCTCGAAGCCACGTTTCAGATCGGTGTTGATTTCGTCATGGTTCGCTTTCATCGCAGGCTTCCGGTCGGTTCGATGCCATTCAAGCGGGTGCGGAGGCCCGAGTCGCGGCTGATCACTGACCGCTTCACGATCACTTGTGTCGATTTGCGGGCAATCGCCAATCACGCATTGCGGCGCAGGCATCGCGCTGCGTAAGCTGGCTTCAACCCAACAGGAGTGCTCTCATGCCACGCAGCATCGCCATCGTCGAAGACGAACCGCTGATCCGGGCCAACTACGTCGAAGCGCTGACCCGCGCCGGCTACGAAGTGCGTGGCTATGCGGGTCGCGCCGAAGCCGAGCGCGCGTTTGCCCAGCGCATGCCCGAGCTGGTCATCATCGACGTCGGCCTCGGCGATGAACCCGAAGGCGGATTTGATCTTTGCCGCAACTTGCGCGCGAAAGCAGCGACGTTGCCGATCATTTTTCTGACCGCGCGTGATTCCGATTTCGATGTGATCTCGGGTCTGCGTCTCGGCGCCGATGACTATCTGGCCAAGGATGTCTCATTCCATCAACTCGCCGCGCGCATCAGCGCCCTGTTCCGGCGCATGGAAGCGCTGCGCAAACCGACCGCCGCCGACAGTGTTCACGAGGAAGGCCCGTTGCGCATCGAATCCGAACGCATGCGCGTGACCTGGAACGGCGAGGAAGTGCCGCTGACCGTCACCGAATTCTGGATGGTGCATACCCTCGTGCGTTTTCCGGGCCACGTGAAAAGCCGCGAACAGCTGATGCGCGACGCCCAAGTCGTCGTCGACGACGCCACCATCACCTCACACATCAAACGCATCCGGCGCAAGTTCATTGCCATCGATCCCGCGTTCGACGCGATCGATACGGTGCATGGGGCGGGGTATAGATGGATTTGTCGGGATTCGGGATTCGGGATTCGGGAATCGTAAGAGCCAATCTTCTGCGATCTTGTCGTCTCTGCGAAGAACAGAATTCTCGTCTCGTATCATCAAAGTCACTGGATCCCGGCCTGCGCCGGGATGACGAGCGAAGGAAATTTCGCTCTTACGACTCCCTAATCCCGAATCCCAGCTCCAACCCAATCCCGACTCCCGAATCTCGAATCTCAGCCCCAACCCATGTCCCTCCGCCTGAAACTTCTCTTGGTCGCACTCTCCACACTGACCTTGCCTTGGGCCGGTTGGCAGTTTGTGCGACAGACCGAGGCCGTGTTGCGTCAGGGCCAGGAGCAAACCCTGCTGGCTTCGGCGAGCACGCTGGCGCGCGCGCTTGATGTGCTCGGTGTCGAGGCGCCGCAGCCGGATGCCTCGCTATACGTGCACGAGCGCGAGGCGGTCATCCATATGGATGGCTACGCCGATGACTGGCAGACCTTCCGACCCTATGCGCAAACGTTCGCTGCAGATGGCGACAATGCGAAGTTGCAGGTCATGCTCGCCGAGGATCCGCAATGGTTGTATCTCTTTGCACAAGTCCGTGATGCGACACGGCAACGCGTCGATGCGCGAGATTTATCGGCAGCTCGCAGCGATCATCTGGATCTCGTTCTGGTTCGCGCAGGAAAATCACGCCGCTACCGGATTGCGAGTGCCGCTCCGGGCAGCTTCGATGCGCCCGCGGTCGAGGGCGATGGTCCGTTTCCCGATCGCCTGACCGGTGAATGGCAGGAGGATGGCTCGGGCTACAGCATCGAGTTGCGCCTTGCCCGCGCCGATGCACCCGATCACATGGCGTTTGACGTGCACGATTCGGCTGTCGCCGATACGCCGCCGACAACGCCGATGGCTTTGCTCGGCTACAACCCGATCAGCGCACGAACGCTGGCCAAGCTCGCGCCCGATCATGTTCGCGTGCGTATGGTTTCTGCGGATGGCTGGCTGGTCGCAGCTGGCGGTTCACTCGATCTTGATGCACCGACAACCGAGGATCAAGGCTGGCTCGCCGGTTTCATCTATCGAAATCTGCTGGCACCCGATTCAACCGAGGGTGCGTCGTCGCCTCGCACGGTCAACGCCTTCGGCGCGATTGATCCGCGCCTACAGGGGGATGATCTGTGGCAGGCCCTGTCAGGCGTTCCGGCGACCGGCTGGCGCGCGACCGACAATGGTGGCGTGCTCCTGGTCGCCGCCGTGCCGTTGCGCAGTCATGATGCCTTGCGCGGTGCGCTGGTGCTCGAACAAGCCAATCCGGCCTTGCCCATTCTCGCCAATCGCGCGTTGTCGAGTCTGTTGGGCGCAAGTCTGCTCGCGCTATTGGTAACCGCGGCCTTGTTGTTGTTGTTTGGCGGACTGCTGAGCTGGCGTATCCGTCGATTGCGTAATGCCACTGAACGCGCGACGC
Organism: Lysobacterales bacterium; assembly: GCA_038234445.1. Classification (GTDB taxonomy): domain Bacteria; phylum Pseudomonadota; class Gammaproteobacteria; order Xanthomonadales; family Rhodanobacteraceae; genus Dokdonella. The sequence continues at coordinate 547 of JBBQTY010000054.1, read as the reverse complement.
GTGCGGGTGGCCGTCTTGCCGGACCGCTTCCACTCGCCGACTCGAGCGATGAACTCGGCGATCTCGCACGCAGTTTCGGCCGTCTATTCGACGAAGTGGGAAGCTATACGGACTATCTGCAGACGCTGGCCTCCAAGCTTTCCCACGAGCTCAATACGCCGCTCGCGATCGTCAAATCTTCTCTCGACAATCTGGATCACCACAATCTTCCGGCTGATGCCCAGCCCTACCTCGACCGCGCCCGTGACGGCGCCGGAAGACTCGGAACCATCGTCCGTGCGATGAGCGAATCGAGTCGCGTCGAACGTGCAATCGCCTCGGCTGATGCTGAGGATTTCGATTTGCGCGCACTCGTTGCCGGCTGCGCAGAAGGATTCCGTGGGCTTGCCGGATCGCGCGAAATTCGCACCGAGCTGCCGAGCGCAACCCTGCCATTCCACGGCGCCCCGGATCTGATCGCACAAGCACTCGACAAGTTGTTCGACAATGCGCGCTCTTTCAGTGCCGAAGACGGCTGGATTCGGATCGCCCTCGACAGCGATGCATC
>JBBQTY010000053.1:0-20665 GCA_038234445.1 Lysobacterales bacterium | reverse complement strand
GGCGAGTTTGCCGCCAACAACCGGGTATGGTCGGTTTACAACGGCGTCGTGACAACCTGGGACGCAACGCAGAACGCGCCAGGATCGACCGGTGGATCCATGCACATCAAGCAGTCAACGGCGAGTACCGATGTAGTCGGTGCCGTGCAATGTATCCATCTGCCAGCGCCCGGCGACTACACGCTCAACGGCTCGGGTAAAGTTGCATCCGGCGGCGGCCTGCCCAGCAACGCGCACTACGCAACGCTGAGCTGGGAATTGCGTCTTGCCGGCAGCGAAACCTGCACAGGCAATCCGGATCTATACGGTGACAAGGTATTGGCCGCGACGGGCAACAGCTGGAACCGGCCATCGACACCGACGCACATTATCGTTACGGCGCAACAATGGACGAGCGATACATCCATCGCCGTCTACACGAAGATCAACGAAGGTGGCGGCATCGGCGGCATCAATGCACCAACCGGGACGAGCCTCAAGGAAGGCTTTATCGATCATGTAACCCTGAACGTTCAAGAGCCCGTTTCGGATCGCATCTTTTCCGATGGCTTCGAGCTGCCATCCCTCGCCCCTGCCGAGTGAAACCCTTGGACGCGCAGTCGCAAAAATCACGATTGCCTGTGCGGACAAAATGTCGGTTTTCATCGCCGGCCTTCAAACACGTACACTGGCGCAGCCACCTGAGGGTTGCTGCGCCCATGCCTGCCAACGGTTTCGATCAGTCCAAATCAACCTCGAACGACTCGATCTCCTCGGGCGTATCGTTCGAGGCGGTCTACGAACGTCTCAAGGGCATGGCCCATCAACACCTTTCCGGCGGAGCGCGCGGCACCCTCGATACCACCGCCCTCGTTCACGAACTCTATTTGCGCATGGATGGCGGCAATCCGCTGCGCTTCGAACATCCCTCACAGTTTTTTGCCTATGCGGCTCGAGCGATGCGCCATCTGCTGATGAATCGAGCACGCGACCGCATGCGCCAGAAGGCCGGCGGTGAGTGGGCGCAGATCACTCTCGCCAACGTGGACGAATCTGCATTGGCCATCGACAGTTCGGAGCAGGCGCTGGCGCTCGAAGAAGCACTCGCCCAGCTCGAAGCATCCGATTCGCGTGCCGAGCGCGTCTTCGAGCTGCGCTATTTCGCGGGCCTCACGCCCGAGCAGATCAGTGAAATCCTTGGCCAGACCCGACGCACGACGGATCGCGATTGGCGTTACGCACGCGCCTTTCTTGTCGCAGCATTGAGCTGAGCTTTTCGCGGCCCCTCGTCATGATGAATCCTCCCGAAAAATCCGGCGATTTACGTGCGTTGTTTGAATCGGCGTTGGAGATTGCGCCACACGAGCGTTCCGATTGGCTCGCCACCCATTGCGCAAATGTTGAAGACCGGTGCGCGCTCGAAAGACTACTCGCCGCCGACGATCTCGAACACGCGACCGTTGTCGATGATTCATTCGACGAACTGCTCGGCGAGGTCGGCAAAATTGATGTCGAAGGGCCTCCGAGAGGGACGCGGATTGGTGGCTTCACGCTTCTCGAAAAGCTCGGCGAAGGCGGATCATCCGTGGTGTTTCTTGCCCATCGCGAGCAAGCCGGCGTGGTTCAGCGCGTCGCCCTGAAGCTGCTGCGTCGTAACCTCTACACACCCGATGAGCAGCGCCGATTCCGTGACGAACGCCGCGCGCTCAGCCAACTCGATCATCCGGGCATTGCACGCCTGATCGAAGGCGGTCTGACCGATTCGGGCACGCCCTATATCGCGCTCGAATTGGTCGAAGGCGAATCGATCATCGCTTATGCGAGCAAGCAATCGCTCAATACCGCCGGGCGACTCAAACTGTTCGTTGCCGTTTGCCGCGCCGTCGAAGCCGCGCATCGCGCGCTGATCGTGCATCGTGATCTGAAACCATCGAACGTGATGGTCACCTCGCGCGGCGAAGTCAAGCTGCTCGACTTCGGCATCGCAAAATTGCTCGACAGCGAAGACATCGAGCCGACCCAGAACCGTCCGATGACGCCGGCTTATGCCGCACCGGAACAATTCGCTGGCGGACACATCACGACCGCCACCGACGTCTATGCGCTTGGGGTCATGTTGACGGAATTGATCACCGGACGTCGCCACGAAGCGGGGGATTCGCGCACGCCGTCCGCCCAGGTGGACGATACGAGTGCCGCCGAGGCACACGCGGCATCCGCACGTGCGCTTCGGCGGCAGTTGCGTGGAGACCTCGACAACATCGCATTGAAGGCGATGGCCGCCGAACCGGAAAATCGATATGCCTCGGCCGGCTCGCTGGCAGACGACGTGGAACGTCATCTCGATGGCCAACCGGTCTCTGCCCATCCACCATCGCGCTGGTATCGAACCAGCAAATTCATTGGCCGACATCGCGGAGGCGTGGCAACTACTGTACTTCTCGTGCTGGCCGTTCTTGCCTCGCTCGCGATCGCCATCGCTCAAGCGCGCTCGGCCCGTCAGGAAGCGCTGCGCGCAAACACGGTGCGCGATTTCGTCGTCGGCCTGTTCGATACCGCCAGTGCGCATCTGCCACGCGATCAACGACCTACGCCCGAAGCCTTGGTCGAACAGGCCCAGCGAAAGCTCGCTCAGCCATCCTCGCTCGATGCAGGAACCCAGGCGGACTTGCTGCGTACGCTAGGCGAAGTCAGCTTGTCACTTTCAAGTTTCAGCCGGGCTGAATCACTTTTCGAGCAGGCTCAATCCCTCGCTCAGACGCACGGCGATATCGACACCGCGCACGACGCGCAGGTGCTGCGTGCGGATGCGCTACAGCGGGCAGCTCGCAATGCAGAGGCGATAGCTGTTCTGAATCCACTGCTCACGGAGCTCGGCAAGAAGCCATCGTCAACGTTGTTGCGCGCCTATTCGGTAATCGCTGCGGCTCAACTGGAGCTAGGCAAGCCGGAACAGGCTATTGCGTACAGGCGCAATTCAGAAGATCTGGCCAAGACCCTCTTTGGAAGCGAAAGCAGCGAGGCGCTGGCTGCAGGTTTCGAGACCGGTGGCGCACTCACGCTTCTGGAAAAATATCCAGAAGCGATCGCGACACTTGAACCACTGTTGGCACGCTGGCGGTCACTCCACATCGCCGAAGACGATCGCTATGTTGAAGCCTTCTCCAATCTGGCCATCGCCAGCAATGGGATTGGTGACGCCGGGGCTGATGAAGCGCGGTTCCGTGAATTGCTTGCTCTCAAGAAACGCATCTATACGGCCCCACATGACTCGATCGCGCGCACCCTTCAGGATCTCGCGGCAATCCTCTTGCGAGAGGAGCGCTACAAGGAGGCCGAGGCGCTTCTCAACGAATCGCTGGCAATGCAGCGTCTGATATTTGGTGAAAATCACGGCGAAATCGCTACCACGTACAACGTCATGGGTAGCTTGATGGGGGCGCAGCGGCATTTTCCCGAGGCGGATGCAAACTACAAGGCCGCCATCTCGGTCTGCGAAAATGCGAAGCTCAAACAGGATGTTTGTATAAGTGCACGCAACAATCTCGGCCAATCGCTCTACAGTCAAAATCGCCTTGATGAGGCCAAGCAGGAGCTGACACAAGGACTGCAAGAAAGTCGCGCACTGCTGGGCAACGACAGTCCGTACGTCGCCTATTCGATGACTTCACTCGCAAACGTGGCCGTCAAACAGGGCGACTTCAAAATGGCCGTGCGGATGTCGGGCGACGCGCTCGACATCCTCAAGCGCAACGGGCGCATGGCCACGAGGGAAGCGGCCCAGATCCGCAATGGCTACGCACTCGCGCTGCTCAAAGATGATCGACCCACCGAAGCACTTCAGGAGATCGACCAGAGTCTGACCGATTGGCAACGCGTCGAACCACAAGGCAAGACGCGACACGTCATGATGCTCGTGTTGAAAGCCCAAATTCTGAACAAGCTTGATCGTGGCAACGATGCACGAGCTGCGGCCAGGGAAGCCATAGCGGTGAAGGCAAATCACGACGATCTACCGGAGAAGACCCGCCAACTGGTCCGCAGCCTGAGCGGCGACGACAACGCCTACGCGGATACTCTGCCTTCCGCAAAATAGCGTCAGCCTTAGCGCACTGCAGACTACCGCTCTTCGCCGGAACATCGGCCAGCGAAGAGCGGGATCAATCAACAGCAGATCCTCCTACAGTGCCCCACCACCAAACTTGGCGGTGAACTGCACGAAGTAGCTGCGTCCCATTGAATCGAACCACGAAACATCATAGTAAGGATACGAGGTGTAGGTCGGGTCCTTCGGCGGCATCTTGTCGAACAAATTGGTCACCGCAAACGAAAGTCGCATGCGTTCGTTGAAGCGATATTCAGTCGACAGATTGAAACGATACGTCGCGCCGATCCATGCTTTCTCGCCCGCTCCGGTGTCCACAATCTGATCGTAGGAATCCGAATTCGGCAGACGACCAAGTCGGTCGCCGTGCAAGGTCACCGTCCACGCATTCTTCTCCCACGACACACTGGCACTCGCCTTGTTGCGCGGAATATCGAAACCGCTGTTGACAACGAATTCATCGACTTCGGCATCACCTGTGTATTGCTTGAACAGATGCTCGCGCGTCCAGGTGTAGTTGCCGGAGAAGCGGAAATCGCCGATTCCGGTGGCGAGTTTGTAGTGGGCGCTCAGGTCGATGCCGCTCGTGCGTTCACGTGCAACGTTGATCGGATTGACCGTGATGCCGTAGAGATTGCCATTGGACAGTCGATTGATCCGCGCGATCGCATCGATGCAGCTCGGCGACGAGGGATCCACCGGATTGCCGTTGACGTCGGTGCCGATGCGGCAATTTGCTTCAAGCTGGAGCAGGCGATCGGTGCTGAGATCCTGTACTTGGTTACGCATGTCGATGTTGAAATAGTCGATCGACACGTCGAAGTTCTCGCGTGGCGAGAAGACGAAACCGCCTGTCCACGAAGTGCTGGTTTCCGGACCAAGCGCGCGATTGCCACTACGCGTGCGGATCAATCCTTCATCAGAATACGAGCAATCGGTGAGATCTTCATCCGGCTCTTCGGTGCGGCAGCGGTAGTAGTCGGTGCCACTGGTTTCGTCATTGCCGATGCCCGAGTAGACGTAGTGCAGATCGGGCGCGCGGAAAGCCGTTCCGTACGAGCCGCGGACGAGCAACGATTCGATCGGCCGCCATTCAAGCCCGGCACTATAGGTGAACTTGTCAGCGCTGTTGCCGGCAAAGCGATAGTCGTCATAACGACCTGCCACGCTTAAGTTCAAGTTGTCGAGCAAGGGCACGCGCAGCTCGCCGGCGGCAGCCCAGCGGTTGCGACTGCCACTGCCATCGGAATCTTTCCAACTGTAGTAGTAGTACTGGGTCGCCAGCGGATCAGGCTTGAGATCATAGGATTGGTACCCGTACTCGACGACACCAGCGAATCCCACCGGCCCCGTCGGCATCTGGAAAAGATCGAGATTTGAAAACGTGAAAGCGAGCGTGTCGCTCTGCGATTGCGGATGATAGACCGTGCGCTGCGCAATCGAGTCGTACTCGCTGCGCGACAAGGGCGTGTAGAGGCGCGACGGATCCGCGTCGAAGATCGGGTAGCCGCTGTCCTCGTCAATACCCAGTTGTGGACCCAGAAAGAGATTGTTCGCCAATGCAGCGACGATTTGCGGCCAACTGATCGTCGCTTGGTACTGCGAATGGCTGAGCGATGCCTCGTAGTCCCAGTTCTGACCGAATGAACCGCGCAGTCCCGTTGTCAGGCCGAAGGTTTTCTGCGTGGTTTCAATCTTGCCGCGATTCAGTCCGCCCATTTCCTCAGGCGTGAACTGACGGCCCCAGTATTCGATTTGTGCCGTCGCCTGATTGTAGAAGTAGCCTTCTTCATTGCCATCGGGCGCCTGGTAGCTCCACTTCTCGACATCGCGAAACAGATTGACCTTGCTGTAACCGGCCTGGATATCGGCAAACCAGTTGAGAGAATCGCCGAGCGGCATGTTCATCGAAGTGTAGGTGTTGATGCCCTTGCGCTCGCTCAGGATCGTGCCGTAGCCGATCGATTCGCGACTGCCGCAAAAATAGCCGTAGTTGGTTCGATTCGCATAGATCGTCGTACCGTCATTGAGGTTGGAAAGTCCAGCGCAGACATCCTCGCCTGGATCTAGATAGTCATCGTCATAATTTGTACGCACAAACGTGCGTCGTGGTGTCCGCGAGCGCGAGGTCGGCGCATCTGCCGTGGAATCCTGGATATCGCGGTCATAGGCCCACAGCGGCTTCTGATCGATGATCTCGGCACCAAAGACCAGGTTGAAATCGTTGCGCGAAAAACCGGTCGAGAGATTCAATTTGTACGATTCACCGCCACCGCGCTCGGTATCGCCGTAGCGAAAGTCGACCGTGGTGCCATCAGCCTTCTTCTTCAGGATGAAATTGACCACGCCCGAGATGGCATCCGAACCATAGACGGCTGACGCACTACCCGTGAGGATCTCGATGCGATCAATCATGCCAATCGGGATACTCGAAATATCGGTGAAGTTGCTGCGACCCTTGAATGGCATCGGGAAATCCGCGATACGCCGGCCGTTGACCAGAACCAGGGTGTGGTTCGGACCGAGGCCGCGCAAATCGACCTGCTGCGCGCCGGGTGAGAAATCCGCACCACTGGAGGATTGCTGGCTCTGCGTCTCACCGCCATTCTGGGTGACCGATCGCAACACGTCGGGAATGCTGCCGAAGCCTCCGGCCTTGATCTCTTCGGCCGTGATCACCGTGATCGGCGCAGGCCCCTCGACTTGGGCGCGAGGAATGCGCGAACCGGTTACTGTGACCGTTGACAACGTGTTATCGGGATTGCTCGATGAACCGGTCGAGCCGTCATCGGACTGGGCGAATGCCGAACTGCTCACGAGAGCGAGCGATCCGTACAGGGCAACGCGGATGGGCAACAGCAAGGAGCGTCTGCGCATGGGGGTTCTCAATAGGATGAGGTGCAACGACAAGAGGAAAATGGGTGCGGACAAAATCCTTGACAATCCCTGCCGGCATCATCGTTTGGACCTCCCCTCCGCGCTCCCATTCTGTGCCTGATTGGCTCGGCTGAGAAGATGGCGAAGCAAGCTCGTTGATCCGGTTGAGCAGCGCTTCCGCGTGTGTCAGGATCACAGGCTTTACAGACCGGCCATGAGCATGCTTTCCGGATTGAAGACGTGCTTCTCGCGGTGCATCGCTTCACTGCTTCTGGTCATCTGTTGCAGTCTCTCGGTATTCGCATTTGCCGATCAGAATCCGCATACCGGCTACAGCTACTACTCGATCGGTGACACGAAAGCGGCAACGCCCGCGCGTCCGACATTCGGGCTCATGCTGATGGGCGGAGGCGACTGGGTCGATGATGCATTTCACTGGTTCGTCAAACGCTCCGGTGGCGGCCACATCGTGATTCTGCGGGCCTCGGGCGACGACGAACTGCAGCGTCGTCTTTTTGAAGACATAGGCGGGGTCCGCTCCGTCGAGACCTTTGTTTTCAGCCATCGCGAGGCGGCCGACGATGCGTTCGTCATCAAGGCCATCGAACACGCCGATGGCATCTTCATCGCCGGCGGCGACCAATCCAACTACATCCGCTTCTGGAAAGGAACGCCACTCAATGTGGCGCTCGATCATCATGTGCGCGAAGGCAAACCGCTCGGCGGAACCAGCGCAGGCCTCGCGATTCTCGGCGCGACCAGTTATGGCGCGCTCGATGGCGGCAGCATCACTTCGGCCGAAGCACTCGCCAATCCATTGGGTGCCGCCGTGACTCTCGATCAAGGCTTTCTGCATCTGCGCTTCCTCGATCGGGTCATCACCGACAGTCATTTTGGCAAGCGCGATCGACTCGGACGTCTGATTGCGTTTCTGGCCAAGGCGCAAACGACGCAACTGATCAAGCATCCGATCGGTCTTGGCGTCGACGAGAACACCGCGCTTTGCATCGACAGTGAAGGCGTTGGCAGCGTCTTCACTGGCAGCGGCGGTTACGCGTGGCTTGTGCAGACATCTACGCTTCCGGCTGGTATTACCGCGGATACTTCCTTGAGCTGGGCCGGAATCGACATCACCGGCATCAGCACCGCCAGCCAATTCAATCTGAACACCTTCGCTGTCAGAAACCCGGCATTCGAGCGCACAGCCGATGTCGACCATGGCATCCTGAGCATCCACGAACACGCCAAATCACCGGCAATCCCCGCATCCCGACGAGATAAACCATGAATACACTACTGCCGCTTTGTGCCGCCATCCTGCTTGCAACGAGCGCTGCAGCAAGTGCTGCGGAAACCGAACCCGTGCTGGTCATCCATGGCGGCGCAGGCGTTGTGCGCAGCGAAATGACGGCAAAGATCGAAGCAGACGTCCGCGCAGCCTTGCTCAAAGCCGTCACCAAAGGCTACGCGGAACTCAAATCCGGTAAACCTGCACTGGATGCTGTCACCGCGGCCATCACCGTGCTCGAGGATGACCCGAACTTCAACGCGGGCAAGGGAGCTGTATTCACCCATGACGGTCACAACGAACTCGATTCAGCCATAATGGACGGCAACACGCTGAAAGCCGGTGCCGTCGCCGGTGTGCGTACGGTGCGAAATCCAATCCTGCTAGCGCGCAGCGTGATGGAGAAATCCGAACACGTCATGATGGCCGGACGGGGTGCCGAGGACTTCGCGAAGTCGCATGGCATTACCTTAGTCGAGCCGGCCTACTTCCGTACCGAGAATCGCTGGCAACAATTACAGAAAGCACTCGCCGAAGACAAAGCAGGCATCGCCCACGCCGACATCGAGACGGCCAAGCATTTCGGAACCGTGGGCGCAGTCGCCCTCGACAAGAGTGGCCATCTCGCCGCGGGAACATCGACCGGCGGCATGACCAACAAGCGCTTCGGCCGCATCGGCGATTCACCCGTGATTGGCGCCGGCACCTATGCCGATGCCAACTGCGCGGTTTCAGGTACAGGTTGGGGCGAGTTCTATCTGCGCACCGTCGCCGCCCATTCCATCTGCATGCGCGTCGGTATGCTCAAGCAACCCCTGGCCGAGGCTGCGGAACAAGTCATCAACAAGGATATCCCGAAACTTGGCGGCGACGGCGGCGCGATCGCGCTAGGGTCGGATGGCAGCATGGCAATGCCGTTCAATACCGATGGCATGTTCCGCGCGTGGATTGGCGCCGATGGTGTAGCACATGTGGCGATTTATGCAGATGAGAAGGATTCGACGGAATAGTTCCAGAATTCAATGACAGTCGATCATTTGTCGTATATATATCTTTAAATTTCTCAATACCATTTTATTCTCTCGTTGCGCGCCATGATTGCCGCGCTCACAGTGCCCATTCACTGCTCGCCATCGCTACAGCATCCTTCGGCCAAATGGAGAGTCAGGCAACGGTTGTGATTTTACCGGTTGCGCATACCAGGACGATTGCCTAGTCTCGATAGCTTCCCCGTCGGAGCTACGCCATGTCGAAGATACGCACCCTGCCGGTCGCTGCGTTGATCGCAATCACGATTTTGGGCGGTTGCCAGAAAGCTCCCGAACCGGCGCCGACGTCTGAAGCAAGCATGCAAGCCGCCGCTCCTGTCGTGGATGAAGGCGTCATCTGGCAAGCCGCCGTCGATGGATTCGTCAATGGCTATTTCGCGCATTACCCAACCTTCGCTGCGAACGCCGGCAAGCATGAGTTCGACGGCAAGCTGCCCGACTACAGCGCGGCGGCGCTGACCGAGGATGCGCGCTGGTTGCACGCGCAGCGCGACGAGATCGCCACGTTTACCGACGACAAACTCGATGCTGAACAACGCTTTCAACGCGAATACGTGCTCGCCGTGATCGACGGTCAGCTGTTTACGTTGGAAGATTCGGGCTTTCCTTACAACAACCCGATCTTCTATGCCGGCGACCTGTCGCCGAGCATGTACCTGACCCGCCCCTACGCGCCGCTCGAGCAGCGCATGGCCGCCTTCGTCAGTTATCAGGAAGCGCTGCCGATAGCCATCGAACAGATTCGCGCCAACATGAAACCGCCGTTGCCGGCGCCTTATGTCGATCTGGGCATCAATACCTTCGGCGGCTACTCGACCTTCTTTGCCAATGACGTACCGCCGATCTTTGCCGGTATTGCCAATAGCGAACTGCAGGCACGCTTCAAGGCCTCGAATGCCGCCGCGATCAAGGCGACCAGGGACATGGCTGACTGGTACACCGCACAAAAACCAACCGCGACCCAGGATTTCGCTCTCGGCGCCGAGAAATTCAGCAAAATGCTGCATGCCAGTGAGCGCGTCGACATTCCGCTCGATCAACTGAAAGCCGCCGGAGAGGCCGATCTTGCGCGCAATCTCGCCTCGCTGAAATCGGCCTGTGCTGAGTTCGCGGCCGGAAAATCGCTGCACGAGTGCATGGCCAAGGTCGGCAACGACAAGCCCGAAGGCGGCGCAATCGAAGGCGCGCGAAAGCAACTGACTGATCTGCGCCAGTTCCTCATTGACAAGGATCTGGTCACGATTCCGGGACCGGAAGAAGCCAAGGTCGAGGAAGCGCCGCCGTTCAATCGCTGGAACATCGCCTACATCGAAATCCCCGGTCCGTACGAGACCAACCTGCCCTCGGTCTACTACATCGCCCCGCCTGATCCGAGCTGGCCGAAGGCCGAGCAGGAAGCGTATATCCCGGGTCGCGACGTATTGTTGTTTACATCGGCACATGAAGTCTGGCCCGGTCACTTCCTGCAATTCCTGCATGCCAATCGCGCCAAATGGACGTTTGGACGTCTGTTCGTCGGCTATGCCTTTGCCGAAGGCTGGGCGCACTACACAGAGGAAATGATGTTCGATGCCGGTCTCGGAAGCTCATCCGCCGAGGCGCATGTCGGCCAACTCAGCGAGGCCTTGCTGCGCAATGTGCGATTCATTTCGGCGATCGGCATGCATACCGGCACGATGACGATGGCCGAGTCCGAACAGATGTTCCGTGACAAGGGATTCCAGGATCCCGGCAACGCGCGCCAGCAAGCGGCGCGTGGCTCCTACGATCCGGGCTTCCTCAATTACACGCTCGGCAAGCTCATGATCATGAAACTACGCGATGACTGGATGGCGAAGCACGGCGGCGCATCGAGCATGAAAGCCTTTCACGATGAATTCCTCAGCTACGGCGGTCCGCCGATTCCGCTGGTGCGCGGGCAGATGCTCGGCGGCAAACCCGAAGCGGTGCTTTGGCAGGCGCCAGCCGCGACTCCCGCCGCACAGTGATTGAGGCCATTGGAATGACTCGCCGCATCGATCTGAACTGCGACCTCGGTGAAGGTTGCGGCAATGATGCGGCGATCATTCCACTGATCAGTTCGGCGAACATCGCCTGTGGTGCACATGCCGGTGATGAAGCCAGCATGCGCGAGACACTGCGCCTGTGTCGTCAATTCGGCGTTGCTGCCGGCGCGCATCCCGGCTATGCCGACCGCGAGTATTTCGGACGACGCGAGTTGAATCTTGCCCCCGCGGAACTTGCGGCCAGCTTGCGCGAACAGCTTGAGACACTCGCGACACTCGCTCGTGAAGAAGGGGTGTCTCTCGTCCATGTCAAACCGCATGGCGCGCTGTACAACCAGGCCGCTCGCGATGCGAAACTCGCTGATGCCATCGCCGCAGCGGTCGTCGACTTCGACCCGCAATTGATTCTCGTAGGCCTGGCTGACAGCGAACTGCCGCGCGCCGGTTTGCGCGTGGGTCTGCGCGTCGCCCACGAAGCATTTGCTGATCGTCGCTATCTGGCGGATGCCAGTCTCGCTCCACGCGGAATGCACGGAGCGGTGATCGAGGATGCCGACGCGGCGGTTGCGCAGGCGCTTGCGATCGTGAATACGGGGCATATCGAGACACTAGATGGCAAACAAATCGCACTGCAGTGCGACACGCTCTGCCTGCATGGCGACCGCAGCGACGCTTACGAATTCGCCATGCGCTTGCGCAATGCATTCGATGCGGCGGGCATCGCAATCGGATGCCTCTCGCTGAAACTATAACCAGGCGCTTGGTTCCTTGATCTGTAGCCCGCCAAGGCATGATGGTGCATCGCAGTTGTCTGCAGTAGCGCGTTTACGGGCGAGCTTTTGGCTCGCTTTGCGAAACCTTCGCCTATAACCCGGCTCCTACACGGTAGCGGCCATTTCGTAGGAGCCCCTTCAGCGGCGAGCGATCCCGCGATGCAAAGCAAAAAATTCGCCCTTAAACGGGCCCCGCAAACTGCCCCACCACTTGCGCTATCGGCTAGCCCGAAAAATTCGAGACGGCGCGCCGATGATCGGGTCGCCGTGTTTGTCGCGAGCCGATATCAAGCTAGAAGTCTGCAATGGCGAGACAGTCGCGGGGATTACCGGTGGCCTCGTGAATTGTTCGGGTTAGCATGTCGACCACTTCCCCGAAAGGAATTCAGAATGCCTGATGCCATCAATTACTGGCCGTTGCTCGGCGTTGCCGTCGTCGTCACCGGATTTGCCTTGCGACGCAACCCGGTGCTGGTCGTGGTCGTTGCCGCTATCGTCAGTGCGCTCGCCGCAGGTATCAGCATCCCTGATCTGCTTGGCTTGCTAGGCAAGACTTTCGTCGAAAATCGCGTGCTGATGTTGTTCCTGCTGACCTTGCCGGTGATTGGTTTGCTTGAACATTTCGGATTGCGCGAACGCGCCCGCAGTTGGATCACCGGATTTCGCGGCCTGACCTTGGCGCGCTTCCAGATCAGCTATCTGGGTCTGCGCCAATTGCTCAGCATGGCCGGACTGACCCATGTGGCGGGACATCCACAAACCGTGAGGCCGCTGGTAGCGCCGATGAGCGAAGCCGCCGCCGAACGCAGCCTCGGCGGTGAATTGACCGACGCGGAACGCGCGATCGTACGTGCCAGCGCGGCGGCCACCGACAACGTCGGATTATTTTTTGGTGAAGATGTATTCATGGCCTTCGGCGCGGTGCTGCTGATCCAGGGTTTCTATGCGCGCAACAGCATCGTGCTCGAACCGTTGGCGATCTCGCTTTGGGCGCTACCGACGGCAATTGCGGCTTTCGTCATCCATTCGATTCGTGTGCATCTGCTGCAACGGCGTCTTGTGCGCGAACGTGCCAAGGCCAACGGAGAACGCGATGCTGCGCGTTGAGTACCTTTACTGGCTGGTCGGTGCCTTTCTGATCGCGACTGCCGTGCTCAACTTGCGTGAACGTCAATATTCCATTGCCGCGTTCTGGTTGATCCTGTCGGGTCCATTTGTATTCGGCGATGCGATCCTCGCTGCATCAAAGCAAGGACAGTCGTGGCCTGCACAAACGATGGGTATCGGGGTTATCGCATTGGGTCTGCTGGCGGCGCGCGGACGTCTGCGCATCAAGGCTGATGTTCCAGGCGAACAGGAAGCCCGTAACCAATCTGCGGCACGTCTTGGCAATCGCCTGTTCGGCCCGGCACTTGCAATTCCATCGCTGACGGTTGTCTTGTTCCTCGGCGGAAAATTTGTTTCGTCGCGCGGACTCGATCTGCTCGATCCGAAAAACCTGACTTTGACGGCACTCGGCCTCGCCAGCGTTCTGGCCCTCGCCGGCGCATTCCGCGTGACCCGGGCAAAACCGGTACAGGCCGTCTACGAAGGTCGACGCCTGCTTGATTCACTGAGTTGGGCGGTGTTGTTGCCGATGATGCTGGCCACGCTTGGCGGCGTTTTTGCCGCGACCGGAGTCGGCGATGCGATCGCTGCCCTTACCAGCGCGGTGATTCCTGTCGATAACCGCATCGCCTGCCTGCTCGCGTTCGCCTTCGGCATGGTTTTCTTCACCGTCATCATGGGTAATGCATTTGCCGCGTTTCCGGTCATGATGGCCGGCATCGGCCTTCCCTTGTTGATTCTTCGGCACGGCGCTGACCCGGCCGTGCTCGGCGCACTCGGCATGCTCACCGGATACTGCGGAACACTGCTGACGCCGATGGCGGCGAATTTCAATATTGTGCCGGCCGTTCTGCTTGAACTGCCCGATCAATACGGTGTGATCCGTTCTCAGATTCCGACCGCGCTCACCTTGATGGCAGTAAATATATTGCTCATGATCTTTCTGGTGTTCCGATGAGTGCGCCCTGCGTATTGCTGCTGGGATTTGAGCCGTTCGCCGACGAGCTGATCAATCCGTCGGCAGAAATAGTCCGCCAACTGGATGGCGCGATGATTGGCGCACATCGCGTGGTTTCCGCCGTGCTGCCGGTTGCTTTTGCCGACGCGCCGTTGCGACTTGCGGAAGCACTCGATCGAAGCCGCCCAGAGCTTGTGATCGCACTGGGCCAGGCCGGTGGGCGCGAGGAGATCTCGCTCGAACGCGTGGCCATCAATCTGATCGATGCGCGTATTCCCGACAACGCTGGAATGCAGCCCATCGATGTGGAAGTCCTGAGCGGGGGACCTGGTGCATATTTTTCTACTTTGCCACTCAAAGCCATCCGCGCCGAGCTGCAGCGTTGCGGCGTACCCGTGTCACTTTCATTGAGCGCGGGAAGCTATGTCTGCAACCAGGTTTTCTATTGGCTCGCTCACCTGCTTGCGACCGAACATGCGAACGTGCGCGGCGGTTTTATCCATGTCCCATGGCTGCCGGAACAGGCGAGCCGCCATCCGGGTGAATCGGGCATGTCGTTGGGATTGATGGTCAATGGTGTCGTTGCGGCGATTGAATGCACATTGCGCACGAGCACCGATCTCGCAGTCAGTGGCGGATCACTCCACTGACCTTCAACAGCCTTCACCCTTCTTGCTGACCCGGGTGACTTCGATGACCATGTCGCCCGTTTCGATGTAGGGCAAATTCACTTTTATGGCATCGGTCGCGTAGTAGAACCCACCCTTGCTCGATGCCTTGAGCTTGTCGCGGGCTTTCGATTCATAGGCCTTGCCCTTCGCAGAAGCCGGTGTGGCAATGGCGAAGCGCCGGACATTTTCGAGATTCACGCAGGCCAGCAACCGGGTCGGCTTGAATGGTCGAATATCGATTTCGAGAGGCTCGGCTGGCGTGCTGTCACGCACCTTGTCCTGATCGTCAAGTACATACAGTATCGGCTTGAAAACCGCATTGCCGCGACCTTGCGGATTGGCTTCGGCAATCACTTGCACGCGCACGGCCACATGCGCGAACTCGCGTTGCAGCTCGATTTCGCGGAAGCGGCTGGGGCCTTTCGGAAATTTCCGTTGCTCGGCTTTGGCGCCGATCACGATGCGCTCAGGCCGATCAAGACCGAGCAGGACGACGCCTTCTTCGCTGGCTTCCCGAGCTGCGTTCTTCGCTGGACGTTCGCCGAACAATCGGTCTTTCCAAACACTGAACGGATTCGCCGCGAGCGCGCCGGGTGAAATGAGAGCAAGTGGAATCAACAAGCCCCATACAAGACGCAGCGCTGAATCGCGAGACTGCTGACGCGAAAGGCAAGCGGGCGGATTCGAAAAGTCCGCCCGCAAAGCAGCTGCGTCGCCCAATCCCGTGCTGCTAGTCGGCGTTGATCGGAGTGAGTTCCTTGCCATCCTGAGTGAACGTTTCCAGCTGCAATGTCTTACCGATACTGGCGATCGAGTGACGCTGTTCATCAGTCGCCTGGCTGTCTTTTCCGTGGCCATTCTTGAGGACGATTCCAGTGATCTTCTTCGTCTCCTTGAGGTCACTGATGTAACCGAAAAGTTCAGCCTTGCCGAATGTATAGCTGTCGATCTTGTAACGATCTTCCTTGGCGGGAGTCACTACCGCATTACCGTCACGAATGCTGCCCGCATGGGCGACACCGACCAGAAAAACACTGAGGACGAGCAGGAGCAGCAGCGTTTTCGTTTTGCCGAGCAGGATGTTCATGAAGATTCCTTGGGTTACTTGCCGGGTTCTGGTTCAGCCTTGGTGGTCGCGCGGATCTCGTTGATCTCGCCCTTTTCCTCGATATAGGCAGTGATGCCGAGGGCGACGGCGATCCGTGCGATGGCGACGATATGCGTGTCCTTGATGCGATTCTTCTCACCGCGCTTGAGCAGCAAGGTCTTCATCGGCAAGCCCTGCTCCTTGCGATAGTTGAGCGCCGCGCGGAGATCCTGGGGCGTGAGCGGAACATCCTGGTAATCGAACTGCCCCTCTTTTTCAGCCACAAGGTTCACATCGAAGCTGCTCGGCGCGTTTACCGCTGCGCGCGACGCGTCGGTTCGCGTGCCACTTGCACAGGCAGCAAGAATCAAGGTCGGTAAAACCAGCGCCAGAAGGCGCAGCGGGCGAGTGATCGCAACCTGCCACATAAAACAACGCTCCAATTAAAAAAACGAGGCCAAGCCTACCACCGTTCCTCAGGCACGCGGCAAGGTCACGCCTTGCTGGCCCATGTACTTGCCCGCACGGTCCTTGTAGCTCGTGCCGCATTCCTCATCGGATTCGAGAAACAGCATCTGCGCGACGCCCTCATTGGCGTAGATACGCGCGGGCAATGGCGTGGTATTCGAGAATTCCAGGGTAACGTGGCCTTCCCACTCGGGTTCCAGAGGGGTCACGTTGACGATTATGCCGCAGCGCGCGTAGGTCGACTTGCCCAGGCAAATGGTCAGCACCTTGCGCGGAATGCGGAAGTATTCGACGGTGCGTGCCAAGGCGAACGAGTTCGGCGGAATGATGCAGACCTCGCCATTGAAATCGACGAAGTTGCCGGACTCGAAATTTTTCGGATCGACAATGGTCGAATTGATGTTCGTGAAGATCTTGAATTCCGATGCGCAACGCACGTCATAGCCATAGCTCGACGTACCATACGAAATCACGCGACCGCCGGACGGATTCTGTTTCACCTGTCCGGGTTCAAATGGCTCGATCATGCGGTGCTGTTCGGCCATGCGGCGGATCCAGTGGTCGGATTTGATACTCATGCGGGTTACTCGTGGTCAGATGATTGAACGGTTACGGGAATTCGCGAATCAAGGCGATGCCGGAGGCGCAAACCAGCGATAGTGCCCGCTGATGGTCCAAGCGAACAGCACATCTTCAATGCGCGTTCCGGCACCGATATTGTGGATGATCAGCGGGCGCTGGCCGTCCGCGCTGCGCATGTCAGCAACAATTCCGACATGCGGCTGGCCGTCGTCGAGGCGCCAGGAAACGAAATCGCCGGGCAGATAGTCGAGCGCATTGGCGCTGGTCGACACGCTCTTGCCTTCGCGTGCAAACCATGTTTCGAGATTCATGACGCGCCGGTGATCGATGTTCGGATCGGGCCCTTTCAGTCCCCAGTGGCTTGGATAGGACGAAAAATGGGCACGCATGTCTTCATGCACCTTGACCTGCAGATCAACACCGAGCGCTCGCATCGCACGGATCACGACATCCGCGCAGACACCTCGATCAGGCGGTACATCACCGCCGGGATACGCCAGACGCACATAGGCGGGATCATAGGTCCGGGTCACGCCGACTTGCGAGATCGCCGCCTTGAGCAACCGATCGACCTGCGCATCGGCCCGCGCCGGATTGCAGACGAGCAGCGCAAAAGCCAGCGCAATAACGAGGCGGATAGCCACAATCAGGTGTTCTGAACAACGATCTTCGGGAACTGGATCGACTTGTTACGCGCCTGCAGTGCCAGTCGTGCTGCGGCATTGCGGGCGATCTCGCGATAGCGCGCGGCCAGATCGGAATCCGGCAGTGCGGCGACCGTTGGTGTTCCGCCATCAGCCTGTTCGCGAATCCGGATATCAAGCGGCAACGAACCGAGCATCGGCACGTCGTACTGCTCAGCCATGCGAACGCCGCCCCCTTCGCCGAAGATGTGCTCCTCGTGACCGCAATTCGTGCAGATATGGGTCGACATGTTCTCGATCACGCCGAGCACGGGCACGTTGACCTTTTCGAACATCTTCAAGGCCTTGCGCGCATCGAGCAAGGCGATGTCCTGTGGCGTGGTGACGATGACCGCACCCGAAACCGGTACCTTCTGGCAGAGGGTCAGTTGAATATCGCCGGTACCGGGCGGCAGATCGATGATCAGGTAGTCGAGATCGACCCAATTGGTATCACTGAGCAACTGCTGCAAGGCCTGGGTGACCATTGGACCGCGCCAGATCATCGGCGTGTCTTCCTCGATCAGAAAGCCGATCGACATGACCTGGATACCGTGATTACGCTTGGGCTCGATGCGATTGCCGTCCTTGGTATCGGGCTTGCCCGATAGTCCAAGCATGCGCGGCTGGCTCGGCCCGTAGATATCCGCATCGAGGATACCAACGCTGGCACCTTCGGCATGCAGCGCAAGCGCGAGGTTTGCCGCCACCGTTGATTTGCCGACGCCACCTTTGCCCGAGGCGACCGCGATCACATTGCGAATGTTCGGCAAAGGCGTGAGGCCTTCCTGTACGCGATGCGCACCGACGCGACAAGAGACCGACACGGCCGCCGCCTCGATTGCCGGATCCGCCTCAAGGGTTGCCTTGATTTGCGCAGCCAATCCCGCTTGCCAGGAAAGAGCCGGATAGCCGAGCTGGATATCCACCGAAACCTTGCCTTCGGAGACGCCAATCCCGCGCATCGCACCTTCGGAAATAAGATCCTGGCCGCTGTGCGGATCGATGATGCCTGAGAGGATATTCCTGACTCGTTGCTCAACAGTTTCGCTCATGGACTCGATCAATCGTGCAAAGATCGCTAGTGTACTGCCTCCGTCAAGCGCAGGCCGCTTGTGCACCGCGCGCCCGAGCCAGCTTTTCACACGATCTTGCCGTTGCGATGAACTGCTGCATGCCAAGTGCAGTCCATCATCCCGATTCCGCTCATGACCTTTCGAGAGACCAGCATGCCCATCAATCGAGTGATACTGCCTACCGTGCTGGCCTTGTCAGTGCTGGTCGCCTGCAACAAGTCCCAACCTTCCGGCGTTCCTGATGTGTCGAGCGCAGCGCCCAATGTGACGGCACCGGTTGAAACCGTCAACGAAACGCAGCCAGCCGCGCCTGCGGAAGTCGTTGAGACAGCACCACCACCGCTCGACAGCCCGATTGCGCCGTACGCGAAAACCGGTTTTCCCGATTGCGACGATTACATCGAAACCTATCGGCAGTGCCTTAACACGCGCCTCGGCACCGATGAACGCAAATCAAAAGCGAGTGAATTGCAGGAGTCGGTGCGTTCGATCATGGGCAACATCGCGCGCGGCGTGGATGGCGCTCGTGTAGCCGGCCGCTGCAAGCGTGCACGCGCGCTCGCCTCGAAGAAGCTCACCGAACTGGGTTGTCCGTTGTAGGGATACCGCCCCCACACCGGCCCTGCATGCAATAATTCCGCGCTCTGAAACGCGCGGAAATCTGGTTGAATGAGCACGCCTGCACGGAAGATCCTGGTCACCAACGCCCTGCCGTATGCCAACGGGCATCTGCATGTCGGCCATCTGCTTGGCTATGTTCAAGCTGATATCTGGGTCCGCGCGCTGCGCATGCAGGGCCATACCGTGCATTTTGTCTGTGCTGACGACGCGCATGGCACGCCGATCATGCTCGCTGCGGAGAAGGCCGGGCTGAGCCCCGAGGAGTACATCAAGCCGATCCAGGCGTCACATGAGCGCGATTTTGTCGATTTCGCGATTGTTTTCGATCACTACCACTCAACCCACTCCGCCGAGAACCGCGAACTCGCCGAAACGATCTACACGCGCTTGCGTGATGCAGGCCATATCGCGCGTCGTTCAATCAAGCAATTGTTCGATCCGGTCAAGGAAATGTTCCTGCCCGATCGCTACATCCGCGGCGAGTGCCCGAATTGCGGCACAGCCGACCAGTACGGCGACAACTGCGAGCATTGCGGAGCAACCTACGCGCCGACCGATCTGAAGAACCCGCGATCGGTCATGTCCGGCGCGGAGCCGGTGCTGCGCGATTCAGAGCATTTCTTCTTCGGTGTCGGCGAATTCCAGTCCTTGCTGCGCGATTGGTTCGCCGGCAAATTGACCGAGGGCCAGCCGGTCGCCCATCCCGGTGTCATCGCCAAGCTCGGCGAATGGCTCAATGCCGAAGGGGGATTGCGTGACTGGGATATTTCGCGCGATGCGCCTTACTTCGGTTTTCCTATTCCCGACGCGCCGGGCAAGTTCTTCTACGTCTGGCTCGATGCGCCGGTGGGTTATCTGGCCAGCTTCAAGGCGCTCTGCGACATCAAGGGCTATTCGTTCGGCGAATATCTCGACGCTGGCAGCACGGCGGAAATGCATCATTTCATCGGCAAGGACATCGTCAATTTCCACGGACTGTTCTGGCCAGCGATGCTGCACGGCGCGAACTTCCGTGTACCTAGCGCCCTGCACGTCAACGGCTATCTCACCGTCAACGGCGAGAAGATGTCGAAATCGCGCGGCACCTTCATTCAGGCGCGCACCTGGCTTGATGTCGGGCTCAGTCCGGAATACCTGCGTTATTACTTCGCGGCGAAATCTTCGGGCGGCGTCGTTGATCTCGATCTGAATCTGGAGGATTTCGCGCAACGCGTCAATGCCGATATCGTCGGCAAGTTCGTCAATATCGCGAGCCGCTGCGCAAAGTTGCTTGAAGCGAATTTCGACAATCGGCTTGCCGCGGATTTTTGGACGTCCGAACCCGCCGCGGATGCG
>JBBQTY010000052.1:0-21258 GCA_038234445.1 Lysobacterales bacterium | reverse complement strand
ACGCGCGTGCAGATGATCGATACTGACCTCGCGAAATCCCAAGAACGGGCGGCCTTAGTGAAGACGCTCTTTCAATTCGATCTCGATTCAATCTGGCGCGCCCGGAGGGATTCGAACCCCCGACCACCGCCTTCGGAGGGCGGTACTCTATCCAGCTGAGCTACGGGCGCGTATTGGAAAGACTATCGATCGGATACCGCGGAGTTTGGCAGTGGTCCGACGTTGGGGGCGCGAGTATAACGCAGTCGTTCGTGATGGATTTCGCTGCGGTCGAAACTCCAATACTCGCTTGGGGAAGGGTTGATCAACTTCCGCTCATGGTTCCCTTCGACAAGCTCAGGACAGGCTCAGCTCACCACGAACGGAAAATGATCAGACCTTCTCAAGCTTCTTTTGCCTGCGCAGCGTTGCCACAGGTCGAGCTGCCATCCGCTGGGTGATAGGTAGGCGTCAATCAGCCGATCAGACGCGGGCAAACACCAGGCTGCCATTGGTGCCGCCGAAGCCGAAGCTGTTGGACAGAACCACATCGAGTTTGGCTTCGCGGGTTTCGCGCAGGATTGGAAAACTTTCCGCACGCGGGTCGAGCTTCTCGATGTTTGCCGAGCCGGCCATGAAGCCGTCTTCGAGCATAAGCAAGCTGTAGATCGCTTCGTGGACGCTGGCCGCGCCGAGTGAATGGCCGCTCAGTGCCTTGGTCGAGGAAAGCGGTGGCATGTCTTCGCCAAAAACTTCGCGCAATGCATTGAGTTCGACGATGTCGCCGAGCGGCGTCGCCGTGCCGTGCGTGTTGATGTAGTCGACGTTGCCCGCGAGCTCGCCGAGGGCCATGCGCATGCAGCGCACCGCGCCTTCTCCGGTTGGCGCAACCATGTCGGCACCGTCCGAGGTGACGCCGTAGCCCACCAGTTCGGCATGGATGCGCGCGCCGCGCGCCTTGGCGTGCTCGTAATCTTCGAGCACGAGCATGCCGCCACCGCCGGCGATGACAAAGCCGTCGCGATCCACATCGTAAGGCCGTGATGCTTTTTCCGGATGCTCGTTGTGCGTGGTCGACAGCGCGCCCATGGCATCGAACATCGAGGTCATGCCCCAATGCAACTCCTCACCGCCACCGGCGAAGACGACATCCTGCGCGCCGTGGCGAATCAGGTCGGCGCCGGCGCCAATGCAATGCGCCGAGGTCGCACAGGCGGCCGAGATCGAATAACTCAGACCGAGAATTCCGAACGCCGTCGCCAGCGTGGCCGAGACCGTTGAGCACATCGTGCGCGGGACCATGTACGGCCCGATCTTGCGCACGCCCTTGTTGCGCAGCAGGTCTGCGGCGGCAATCTGCCACTCAGGCGAGCCGCCGCCCGATCCGGCTATGACGCCGGTGCGCGGATTGCGGACATGGCTTTCCTCGAGTCCGGCATCAGCGATTGCAGAGCGCATCGCAACGTAGGCATAAGCCGCGGCATCACCCATGAAACGCTTGAGCTTGCGATCGATTTCGGCAACCAGATCGATGATCGGCAAGCCGGCGATACGGCTGCGCATATTCAGCTCGGCATATTCCGGGATGTCGCGGATGCCGCTGCGCGAATCACGCAGCGAAGCCGAAACCGCTTCGAGGGTATTGCCGAGGCAGGAGACCAGGCCCATGCCGGTAACGACGACACGACGCATATCAGAAACCATCCGTTGACTTGAAAAGGCCGACGCGCAGATCTTCAGCGGCATAGATCTCGCGATCATCGACATACGTGCGGCCGTCTGCAATCACGAGGGCGAGCTTGCCGCGCATGACCCGGCGGATGTCGACCTCATAGCGCACGAGTTTGGCCGTCGGCAGCACTTGGCCGCTGAATCGTACCTTGCCGACGCCGAGCGCACGACCGCGCCCGGGCTCACCGAGCCAAGGAAGATAGAAACCGGCCAACTGCCACATCGCATCGACGCCAAGGCAGCCCGGCATGACCGGATCGCCTTCGAAATGACACGCGAAAAACCAGAGATCCGGGCGGATATCGAGTTCGGCATGCAAGGTGCCTTTGCCGTGGATGCCACCGTGATCATCGACGCGGGTGATGCGATCGAACATCAACATTGGTGGTGCGGGCAAGCGCGCATTGCCTGGGCCAAACATGTCGCCGCGAGCGCAGGCGAGGAGTTGCTCGTGATCGAGCGATGACGGATTCGGCATGGATTCCAAGGGCTCTGACGGAAACAAAGTCGCCCATTCTACGTGGCATCCGACCCTTTTCGCGTCAAAACGATGTTCAAAATCGCCAAACAGGCGGAAAAATCACTGAAACAAGGCGCAATCGCTTGTTTAACAGCGGTGTTAACTGAACGGAATCAGAGAAACGCCGGAGAGAAACCCGTCCTGTTTGAACGGGCCACGCGAAACCCGCGTTGACCTGTCCCTTCGCTCAGATTTTCGGGTACGTGACGCCGCAAGATCAGTCGTAGTGGCAAGACCTGTTGATTCGGCCCACAAGATTGTCTCGATATTTTTCCAGTGAAGGGCATGAGAAAAATTTGGCAAGCACCATACCCTTCCGTTCGTGGTGATCCGAGCCTGTCCTGAGTTTGTCAAAGGAAAGGGTGCTTCCCCGGTGCCGAGCCGCCCGGGCCACCTCCGATCATGGTTCGACAGGCTCACCACGAACGGAAGTGGATGGAACTTCCCTCCGATTTCCCATGCCCGCAACAGTTGCAATAGGGAGACTGTTTTATAGATTCGGCCCTTAAATACTCCGATTTTACACCTTGAAGATTGGTCCAACCTCTGCCGTTCGCCCTGAGCCTGTCGAAGGGGGTTTCCCTAGCGCCGAGCCGCCCGGGCCACCTCCGATCATGGTTCCCTTCGACAAGCTCAGGACAGGCTCGGCTCACCACGAACGGAAGTGGATGGAACTTCCCTCCGATTTCCAATGCCCGCAACAGTTGCAATAGGGAGACTGTTTTAGGGCCGAATCAATTAGGTGGGTAACGCCTGTTGGACTGAACAATGACTGTAAGGACCTTGCCAACCTGTCAGGTGTCCGCGAAGGCTCTCCCGTCGCGATGGTAACGCTCCGGAAAATCTCCCCGCGTGCGAAACTCCGACGCCTTTTGCCAAAGCAGCTGATCCGGAATGATCGAGTTCTATCCGCAAATCAAGTTCGTCCACGTACTCTGCGTGATCCTTTCAGGCAGCTTGTTCGCGTTGCGCGGCATGCTCATGCTGGCGCGATCACGATTCAGCAGCCACATCGCCTTGCGCATGTTGTCGTATGCGATCGATACGACCTTGCTGACCGCTGCGCTGATGCTGATCACGATCCTGCATCAATACCCGTTCGCGCAGGCCTGGCTGACCGTGAAGGTGGTCTTGCTGGTGGTCTATATCGTGCTCGGTGTTTTCGCACTGAAGCGCGGTCGCACGCGGACGGTTCAGGTCTGGTGTTATTTCGCCGCCTTGTTGGTGTTCGCCTTCATCGTCAGTGTTGCTCGTGCGCATGCGCCGCTCGGTTTCTTCAGCGCGTGGATTCATTGAGAAATCGAATGGGTGCGGCTGTCACTCGATTTCGCTGAGCCTCTCCCGCTGGCCGGAGAGGCTCGTATTTGTATATTGATACAAGTACAATTATTCTTTCCAACCGCTGCGACCGCTTCGTTCAATAGATGTATTCGACGCTTGCCCACAGTTTTCGCACATCGCTGCCGAAGCCGTCGCTGCGATAGTCGGCCATTTTCACGAGCCCGCTGAAGTGGTTGTTGAACTTGTAGCCGATCGACGCGTCGAGCTCGTGCCCAAATGCAGCGTTGCCCTGGTCGGCACGGAAGTCATGCCAGGCGGTTGACCAGTTCGCCTTGCCAAGTTTCCCGCCAACGCCGAGATAGCGATCGTCGAGGCCGTTGACGGGTGTGCTGAGGAAGCGATCCGCCCAGCCGTTGAAGGCATGCAAGGTGGCGTACGGTGTGTTGAATCCATAGCGCCCATTGCCGCCGAGAACCTCCCAGCCTGCTTTCAGCGTGATGCTTTTCAACTGCAGGGTGGGCTCGATCAAATGGTAGTGCGCGTGCTGTGAGATCGGATTGTTCGCATAGTCGGACTGATCAGCCCATTCCACCGCCCAGCCGAGCGTACTCTCGCCGAGCGCCTGCTTGCCGGTCCAGCGCACACCGAGGGTGCGTGTGGAGAGCGTGGCGATATCGTTGTTCTCGACCAGATACGCGTACGCATTCAGCGCGCCGAGAGGCAGGGTCTGGTCGAGGTGCAAAAGATGCCCGTCGAGCGACCATTCACGCAGCAATGGATTGGGGTTGTCGTGGCCAAAAACGCGCAATGCACGATTCAGATAGGTATAGCTCACGCTCGGCCCGCCATTGGAGAACGCATAGCCGCTGGAGAGCGCATCGAAGGTCTGTTCGTTCTGGCGCCAGCCGACGTTGCCGAAGAAGCGCTGATTGTCGAGCATGATTTCCTGGCGACCCAGGCGCGCGCGCCATTGAGCATCCGCGTAGCCGATCCAGGCCTGATTGATCTCGCTGCCCTGCGGATCGGCAACGGTCGGAAATTGGGTCTTGCCATTGGCCGTGCTGTTGTAGTGCTCGGCAAACAAGCCTTCGACATGCTCCCCTTCAAGCAGCGCCTGCCAGCCTGAGGCAAAGACCCAGCGATAGCCGAGATGCAGGCGCACGGTATCGGCGTTGGCAGTGCGACTGAACGCATTGTCGTCGACCGTCTCATGACGATAGCGTAGATCGAGAATTGGGCCAGATGACGCCGGGGGCTCGGTCGCCGCCGCGAGCGTGCCGAACGCGACAAGCGCAAAGACCAGCCCGACGACGATCGGCTTCAGCCGAGGCCATTTCTGCAAGGATTTCATGTGGATTCCCCAAAGGTTCCGGCGCAATGCCGGATTCCCGGCCAATGTGCGCTCGGGTGACTCGGGAGCTCTTGATTTTTGTCAATACGCCATGCCTTCGGCCACCATCAGCGACTCAATGCCGCAGCCGTCGCCGCTCGGGTATTCGCATTGCGCGGCCTATGCTCTTTCGTGACTGGTCGCGGCTGGCTATACTTGCTCGTCTATTTTTGCGTGTCGGGCTTTGCTCCGGGCACGTGCACGAGGTGGTTTTGTGTCCAATCCGGTTCCCCAGACAGACGCTGTCTTTCTCAAGCACTTCGTCCAGCTGATCACGTTCCTTGTGCTGGTGTGCCTGGGCCTGATCGCGCTCGGTGCGTATATCTACAGCAATCATCCCCCAACCGAGAATCCGGGTCGGGACACGGTGGTCGGCGAGCGACTGGCACCCGTCGGCGCAGTCTATGCGGGTGATACCGGTCGAGCGGCGATTGCCGCAGCCGCGGCGGCAGCAATGTCAGCAGCCGCTTCGCAGGTAGCTTACGGCGGCACCACCGATGGCAAGACCATCTTTGGGAACCTCTGCAACGCCTGTCACGTAACCGGCGCCGCTGGCGCTCCGATGTTGACCAACAAAGCCCAGTGGGCACCGCGCCTCGCACAAGGCGTCGATACGCTGGTCAAGCACGCGATCGAAGGTTACAACGGCGCCGTCGGCATGATGCCGGCCAAGGGTGGCAACCCTGCGCTCAGCGACGAACAGGTTCGCGCCACGGTCGAGTGGATGATCACCCAGGTCAAGTAACGCCCCCGCAGCCATAACTTCCAAAGAGCCGCCGCAAGGCGGCTTTTTGCTGGTTTGAATTGGGTCGTTTCGGGAGCAGACTGGACGACTGCAATCGGCGGAGAAAGGCGCAACCATGCAAGCAGATCGCTGGGAGCGTCTTGAGCAGGTGTTCGCGGAAGCACTGGCCCAGCCGGTCGCCGCGCGGTCGGCATTTCTCGAACGTCGATGTGCCGATGACGCCGAATTGAGATTGGAGATCGAGGCGCTGCTGCATGCGCACGACGCACCTGGGGTGCTCGATGCGGATCCTGGCCAGACCGCGCGTGGTTCGCAACCCGCGTCTCTGGCGCCGGGCGCACGTCTCGGTGCGTGGCAGATTGATGGGCTGATCGGTCGTGGTGGCATGGGCGAGGTCTACCTGGCGACGCGTGCCGACCAAGGCTTCACCCAGCGTGGCGCGCTCAAGTTGCTGCGCCACGAAGCGGCTGGCCAGCTCGAACGTTTTCATGCCGAGCGCCAGATCCTGGCACGCCTCGAACACCCCGGCATTGCGCGACTGCTTGATGGGGGCACGACTGTCGATGGACGCCCATACACGGTTATGGAATATGTGGAAGGACGCTCGCTGACCGACTATTGCGAAGAAACGAGAGCGAGCTTCGGCGAGCGCCTGAATCTTTTCCTGCAGGTTTGCGAAGCAGTCGCTTTCGCTCACCGTAACCTTGTGATCCATCGCGATCTGAAGCCCGACAACATACTGGTCGACGCGAGCGGCAAGGTGAAACTGCTGGATTTCGGCATTGCCAAACTGATTGATATTTCGGCCGTAATCGTCGCCGATCACACGGTCGCACCTTACACACCGGACTACGCCGCACCCGAGCAACTGAGTGGGGAAGCGGTCACCACCGGCACGGATATCTATGCCCTTGGCGTCGTCCTGTTTGAACTGATGACCGGCGAGCGGCCTTTGCGTACGCGAGGTTTGCCCTCGACGCAGGCGCTGCGACTGGCCCTCGATCGTGACGCACCGACAGCGAGCCGGACCGCCAGGCAAAACGCGCAAACACCGATACCCGCGAGACAGCTGCGCGGTGACCTCGACGCAATCATCGCCAAGTGTCTGCGCAAGGAAGCAAGCCATCGCTATGAGACGGTCAACGGGCTCAAGCTCGATCTTGGACGTCACGTGCGCAATGAACCGGTGCTGGCTCGGAGTGGCGCGCGCGCCTATGTGGCCGGGCGATTCCTGCGCCGGCATTGGTTGCCACTGTCTGCCGTAGCAGTGTTGATCGTCTCGATGGGCGCCGCAGCGCTGTATGCGGACAACGCACGCCGGCACACCGAGCAGGCCTTGAAGCGAGCCGATGCGGTGCGCGACTTTGTCATTGATCTGTTTCGCCAGAACGACCCGGATGCGGGCAACGGGCGTTCGATGAGCGCACGTGATCTCGTCGATATTGGTGCTCGGAGCATCGAGCACGGATTCGACGACGATACCGATACGCGCATCGAGCTGCTCGGCGTCAGCGGAAAGCTGTATTACTCGCTGGGGGACTATCCAAGAAGCGCCGAATTGCTCAAGCGACGCCTTGATCAGGCGACTCTCGCATACCCGACTGACGATCCGCGGCGCATCCGCGCGCAGCTCGACATGGCCGTGACCGAGATTGAGGCGCAACACTTCGATCCCGCGCACGCTTTGCTGGAGCAGGCGCTGACCAGCGTCAAGGCTGCCGGTGACGAGCAACTCGATCTGCATACGGACGTTCTAAGTAAATTGGGCTGGCTCGAAGCCGAACGCGACCACAACAGTCTGGCGATCAAATGGTTGGACCAGGCCATTGCGTTGCGCAAGCGCGATCCAGGGCTGAATCCCGCCAAGCTTGCAGAACTCCTCGCCACTCGCGGTTTATATATATTTCAAGATGGACATATTGCAGACGCAGAGCAACCGTTGCGTGAGGCGCTGGCGCTCCTCGATCCCAAGTCCCATGACGACGTCAGCGGGATGCTCGACGTGCGCGGGAGTCTCGGCAAGGTCCTGACTTCGCTCGGTCGTTTTGACGAAGCGATACCATTGCTTCGTGCAAATGTCGATTCGACCCGCCAATTGCTTGGCGACAAGCATCCCGCGTTGGCCGGTGCTCTGGCCCAACTCGCATCGGCGCTGCGCCAGAGTGGCGATGCCAAGGCCGCCATCCCTGTTTTTCGCGAAGCGGTGAGTCTGTACGAGCTCAACTATGGCGACACTCACGGCAATGTCGCAGCCACCTTGACCGGGCTTGGCCAGGCACTCGGTGCCGAGGGCAGCCATGACCAGGCCATCGCGGCGCTGATGCGCGCCGAACAGATTGATGTGCAGGCATTGGGACCGATGCACACGTTTACCCTCGTCGCCAAGATCGCCTTGGCTGACGCGCGGCTGTCCGCGGGAGATGCAAGCGGCGCCGAAACCGGATTTCGCCAATCACTCGATGCCTTCTCGAAGATTGGCGATGGCAAGCACATCTATGCCGAGGCGGCTCGGTTGGGGCTCGGCAAGGCGCTCGCATCGGAGCATCGCTGTGCTGAGGCCGAGCCTTCATTGGTCGAGGCCAAGGCGCGCTTCGACACTGAGTTCGGAGCGGAGGACCGTCGCACGATTGAAAGCGCAACAGTCCTCATCCATTGCATGGCCGAGCAAGGCCGAAAAAAACAGGCAAAGGAACTATTCGAGGCTAGCGAGCAGGCGTTGAACAAAGCGGACCATGACGTGACTCGCCAGCGCATCCGTCTGCAATCGGTCAAGGCTGAAGTGGACGGATAACGCGCGCTTCAAGTGGCTCCGTCGGCGAGTTCGCGATGCAACCAGGCGCGCGCGAGCGCCCAGTCACGACGCACGGTACGCTCGGAAATACCCAGCGCACGAGCGGTTTCGACCTCGTCATACCCTGCAAAGTAGCGACACTCGACGACTTGGGCCAGACGTAACGAAGTATCGGCGAGGCGCACTAGAGCTTCATTGAGAGAAACCATCGCGGAGTCGTCTTCAGCCGCAACACCGAGACCCTCGGTAATGGAGACGTGCGGCGCACCATCACCGCGCTTGGCTGCCAGTCGCGCGAGCGCATGGTTGACGAGGGCGTGACGCATGGCCAGCGCCGCGGCGCGCAGGAAATGTTCGTCGGTATTCCAGCCCTCGGCACCGCGCAACTTGAGATACGCCTCGTTGACCAGGGCCGTTGTCTGCAAGGTCGCACCAGCACCGACACGACTGCGCTCGCGGTGGGCGAGCCGTTTGAGGTCGTCGTAAAACAACGGCAGCAACTGATCGGCAAGCGCCCGCACTTCCGGGGCCAGGGAATCGCTCCAGTCCTGCCCGGCAATTCGTTTTATTTCACCAGCACCGCTTTCCATAGTCGGATCATACTGGCGCAGTGGCCGGATTGGGCGTCGCTTCCTGTTTCCGATTGAGCACACGATTGCATTGATCATGGCGGATCGGGCTGCCTTTCCGCGTAATCCGAATATCGGCACTCTCGAAACGTCCAGATGGGGACTGTTCGACATCAGTGAATTTGTCTTCAGGAGATTCGAATGAAAGTGAATTCTTCACGGCTTGGATGCAATCGAGCCTTGCAGGCATTGCTCGCTCGAGCGCTCAACGCATGCCTGCTGCTGGCCTGCCTTTGGAGCGTCGGTGCTTGCGCCGCCTACGTATCGGAAACGCGAACCATCGTATCGAGTGGCGTTACACGCAGCTTCGTGCTCGCAAGGCCTGCGAGCATACCGGCCGGAAGCGCGCTGCCGTTGGTGTTCTCATTGCACGGCGACGGAGGCAATGGCGCATCGATGCGCAGCGGCTTGCCGCTCGAAGCGCAAGCGACCAGTGGCGCGGTCTTCATCTATCCGAATGCGCCCGGTGGTACGTTCGAGTACTACACCTATGACGGTCGCACGCGCGAAGCCGTCTTCGTCAGCGACGTGATCGCCGCTATGCAGACCGAATTCGGCATCGATACGACACGCGTGTTCGTGGTCGGATTCAGCGGTGGCGCGACGATGACCAATGCACTGGGCTGTCGCCTCGGGCCGACCGTGCTGCGCGGACTCGGCATCCATTCGGGAACCTTGTATCCCATCGACGACGGCATGGGAGTGCCGGATTTCACCTACACCGGCAATGGCGGCGTGTCTTGTCCGCTGCCGGCCGCCGCCTTCATCTGGGGTGAAAATGACAATACCGGCGGCGTCTCGTTTGCAGAAGGTGTGAACGTTCGCAACAACTATACGGCGACACAAAATTGCAGCGCGGCGACGACTCCAAGCCTGGTCTCGCCGTGCATCGCCTATAGCGGCTGCACACGGGAAGTGGACTGGTGTGCAATCCCCGGCATGGGCCATTCGATCTGGTCGCAAGCGGCGACGGCTTTCTGGCAGTTCATCGATGCATCGGCGCCGAGCGGCGAACCTGATCCGATCTTCGCCGACGGCTTCGATCCAGCGGCGAGTGCGCAGATCCGCGGAACCAATTTCGTCGGCATGGAGATGGCCTACCAGAATTGCGATCAGCCCGGTGGGCCCATCGAGGGAACCAACTATCCGCACCATGACGAACGCCTGGTCGACTACTTTGCCTCCAAGCACATGACGACGCTGCGTTTCCTTTTTTCGTGGGAATGCATGCAGCAGGTTCTCAACGGGCCGATTCCGGCGGCGCAAAGTGGACGCTACAAGACCTACTTCGATGACTACAAACGCATCGTCGACTACGCGACCAACGTCAAGGGCCTGCGCGTGATCGTCGAGCCCTGGGATTCCAATACGGCAGGCGGCGCCGGTGGCGCACGTTATCGTGGCAATGCCGTCGGATCAGCCGCGGTGCCGAATGCGGCATTCGCTGATTTCTGGTCGCGCATGGCAACGATCTTCGGCGCCAACGCGCGCGTCGAATACGGTTTGATCAACGAACCGAACGACATGTCCACGATGGCATGGTTCACGGCCGCGCAAACGGCCATCACCGCGATTCGAGCAACGGGTTCGACGCAACGCATCTTCGTGCCTGGCAATGGCTATACAGCAGCGAGCACGTGGACATCGAACTTTTACGATACCGCCGCGACGAAGCGATCCAACGCATATGGATGGCTGAACGCGAATGGCGTCGGCCAACCGCTCAACGATCCCGCTGGAAACATGGCCGCCGAGGTGCATACCTATCTCGATACCGATGAAGGCGGCAACGGCACCGAGATCACCTCGATCACCGCGGCGCGCGATCACCTTTCGGTCGCGGTCAATGAAGCCGCAGCGCATGGCTACAAGGTCTATCTCGGCGAGATCGGCATGTATGCCGCAGCGACCAACGCGCCTCAAGCGTGGGCCGATTTCATTGCCTATCTGGATGCCAACGCCAGCGCTGGTGTGTTGTTAGGATTCACCTGGTTTGCTGGTGGCGATCCGCTGTGGTGGCCCGACGTGGCAGCCAACGGCGGCGGTCATTTTTCGATCTCCCCGACCAGCTCGGCGACCTACACGGGCGACACCGTCAACATGGACATGATCGAGAACGATTTTTGAAACGCCAAGTCCGACATCCCCGAGATGACGCGGCTCCAACTGCCGGCGTGGATAAAGCAAAACTTGCGCCGAAAGACGCGCAAAACTTGCAGCTCAGCCGGATTCCGCCGAGCAACGTGGCGCAGAGAAATAGCCTGTTCGACCCTCAAGTCGCAACGTGTGGCCGGAATCCGAACGCAATCCTGTAACTGAAGGCAGCGTCTCCTCGCTGACACGTTCCGGGGTTTTGGCCATGGCTTTTCATCGACGAGCGACGTCACCCAAGGCGTTTTCGAAATCGTGTATTCAGTCACTTGCAATGGTCTTGCTTGTGGCTTTCGTGAACGACTCCGTTGCCGAAACCGAAGCCAACTTCACGGTCAACACCGAAGTCGATGATGCCGATGGAACCCCGTTCGACGGCATTTGCCTTACCGAAGACGGCCTTTGCACCCTGCGCGCCGCGATCATGCAGGCCAATGATCTGACCGGACCGCGAAAAACGCATATCATCCTGCCGGCCGGCCACTACACGCTGACCCGACCTGCTGTATTCAACGACGACTTCGTCGGCGATTTGAACCTGCAGTCGCCAGCCTCCCCCGGACAAGTCATTTCGATTGAAGGCGCTTCCGCAGCAAGCTCGGTGATCGATGCCGATCAGATCGACCGCGTGATGACCATCGACCCCGGTCGCGTTGCGATCATCAGCAACGTCACGATTCGCGGCGGTTACCTAACCAATACCAGCACGGGTGGCGGCGGCGGCATCAGGGTCGACGGAACGTTGACTCTGAGAGACAGCGTCGTCGCAAACAATATCAGTTTTCTTGGCGGCGGGATTTACGTGTCTCCCGAGGGTCGCCTGGATGTCCTTCGTACCGAATTTCTGGCCAATGGGACAACGACCAATGGTGGCGCAGTGTACGTCTTCGGCGATGCGACTTTCAGTGAAACCCGGATGGCGGGGAATAGTGCGGTGCAGGGCGGCGCGGCATTCATCGCCGGTGCGGGATCGACCTCCCAAGGCTCGGCGAGCTTCAGCGAAGCGCTCATGACAGGCAACTCTTCCGAGGACGGAGGCGCGATTTACGTCACGGCAGATCTGGAACTCATTGACAGCACGATCAGCAGCAATGCGGCCGCCGGAAGCGGCGGCGGAATTTCCAATTTCGGGCAATCCTTCATTGTCAACAGCACGATCAGTGGCAATAGCGCGAACACGAATGGCGGGGGCATCGCCAATCACGGATCAATCTGGCTTTACAGTACTTCGGTCATCGCCAATGACGCCAGCCACGATCGCAACCCACCCGGTGGCATTGGCGGAGGAGTCTACAACCAGCCGGGAAGTCGTCTCGTTGCCATCAACACGCTGATCGCCGACAACACGACGCTCGATGCTCCGATTCCGGATGACTGCAACGGTGTACTTGAGGTCTACGGATGGAACCTGCTCGCTGACGATGGTGGTTGCTCGTTCTCCGGCAATGGCATTGCAGCGCGTGGCCAGGTATCGGCCAACACGATCGGGCCGCTTGCGAACAATGGCGGCCCGACGATGACACACGCCCTCCTCGTTGGCAGTGAAGCGATCAACTCGACAACCGCGCAAGGTTGCATCGGTCCTTCCGGCGCGCTGTTGGCGACCGATCAACGCGGTGCGCCAAGAATAGCCGGGGCGAAGTGCGACGTGGGCGCCTATGAATACGGATCTGCAGTCTTGGCAAGCGATGTCATCTTCAGCAACGGCTTTGATTGACGCCGGTTTCTTTACCATCTCCTGCCGCGTAAAAATTTGCGAGCAATACATGCCGCTCGATTTTGGCTCGTCGCTCACTGTCGTCGCCGCGGAAACCCGGAATGGTGAGCTTTCGCCCGAGGCTCGCCGCGTCATGGCCGGATCGCCCACGGTTATCTGTTATCTGTCCCAAACCCGACAATCCATCGCGTTCCCGAGCTTCTGCTCAAACCGATTCCATCAAAAAGCATGAAAAGCACCGCTGCACCTCTCATGTTTCCCTGGTCCATGGCGTGTTGTATCGCAGGGATTTCGCTCGCCAGCATTGTCAGCGCCGAAGTGAACTTCAACGTCGACACCGTCGCCGATCAGATCGATGCGGATACTGCCGACGGACTGTGCCTGACCAAAGCCGGCGATTGTTCGCTAAGGGCGGCGATCATGCAGGCGAATCACATCGGCGGGCCAGACACGACGCACATCATTCTGCCCGCCGGTGAATACGTCTTGACGCAAGCCGCATCGGGATCCAATGGAGAAGACAGCGGCGACTTGAACCTGACTACACCTGCAATTCCTGGCCAGATCATCACGATCGAAGGCGATTCAACCGAGAGCACGGTGATTGACGCAAACGGGATCGACCGCGTCATCTTCATTCGTCCGGATCGGACCGCTGTCATCAGTCGAGTCACCATTCGCCACGGGCTGGTGAATTCGGCGGGTGGGGGTATCCGACTCGATGGAACATTGACCTTGATCGACAGTATCGTCACCGAGAACTACGGCTCTGCCGGCGGTGGCGGGGTGTGGGTCAATAGCAACGGAAGACTCGATGTTCTTAGAAGCATGTTCACGTCAAACAGCACACAAAACGGCGGCGGTGGCGTGTATGTGAATGGGCGAGCAACATTTCGCGAAAGCAGCGCGATCGGCAATAGTTCAAATTTCGGAGCCGGAATCCTGGTCGCCGGACCGGGCGTCTCAATCCTCAACGTTTACAGCTCGACGATCAGCGGCAACGTTGCCTCAAGCATCGGTGGTGGCGTCTACAACAACTCCGCGACAGGCTATTTCGTCAACAGCACGATCAGCGGAAATTCCGCGAATGGAAATGGGGGTGGCGTCTGGAACGCCGGACAGACCTGGCTCTACAACACCTCGATCATCGCCAATGACGCCAGCCACGATCGCAATCCGCCCGGTGGCGTCGGCGGAGGCGTTTACAATCTGGATGGACCGGCAAGCCGCCTTGTAGCGATCAATTCGCTCGTTGCCGATAACACAATCCTGGACGCGCCGATTGCGGACGACTGCAATGGCGTCCTTGAGGTCTATGGCTGGAACCTGCTCGCTGACCTTGGCGGCTGTTCCTTTTCCGGCAATGGAACGGCGGGTCGTGGCCTCGCATCTCCAGACAGCATCGGACCGTTGGCGGACAACGGCGGTCTGACCTGGACTCACGCCCTATTGGCCGGCAGTGAGGCGATCGACACCACGACGGCACAAGGCTGTATCGACCCGACCGGCGCACTGCTGGCTACCGATCAACGCGGTGCGGTTCGCGTCGCCGGGGCGAAGTGCGACGTCGGCGCGTACGAGTTTGGCGCCGAAGACATTGTATTTCGCAACGGGTTCGATTGACTGAAACCGCGCTGAGTGCAACTCGGACATTTCTCCTTCGACGACCATGCCTGTCTCAAAAGGAATGAGCGCTGCGACTCGAGTTCATTGACCGAATACTGAAGGAAAACGGATGAATTTGTTCACGGTGTCACCCGGCATCTTCGCTCGAATTACCTTTTCGGGATGCTGCATCCTCCTGCTTGTGCCGACTTGCGCATTCGCCGTGGACGCGACGGTGACCTATACCGTCAACACCACGCTGGATCAGGTCGACGACAACACAAGCGACAGTCTTTGCCACACCAGCGCCAATACATGTTCGCTGCGCGCGGCGGTCATGCAAGCCAATCATCTGTCTACAAACGGCCGTGTCGAGATCAATGTTCCTGCCGGTACTTATCAGTTGACCATCGCGCCGAGTGGCGCGGACGGAGAAGCCTCAGGAGATTTGAATCTGGCAACGCCGATCGATCCAAATCAAAAGATCTATATCAATGGCGCGAATCCAAGCAGCACGATCATCGATGCGAACCAGACGGATCGCGCCATCTCGATTAGCGTCGGCCGTAAAGCAAGCATTAGCGGGTTGACCGTGCGCAATGGCAACGACAGCAGTGTCGGTGGTGTTGGTGGCGGGATACAGAACACCGGCAATCTCGCGCTAAGCAACTGCATCATCGAAAACAACTATTCGGCCAGCGCTGGCGGCGGGATTGGAAATCGATTCGAGGGAACGCTGACCATTCAAGACAGCTCGATTCGATCAAACGCGACGGCCTACAGTGGTGGCGGGCTGTATCTGGCGGGCACCTCATCGATCAGCTACAGCAGCATCAGCTCGAATGTCGCCGTAGGAGCCGGTGGCGGTGCTTTTGTCAGCGAGAACGCCAATGCCTACCTTCGCGCGACGACGATCAGTTCCAATGGCGCCAACTATGGCGGTGGAATCGAGGTCTATTTCACCCTCGTGCACCCGGAACAGATTGCCCAGATCATCCTCGTCAACAGTACGTTGAGTGGAAACTACGCCTACACCGACGGTGGCGGAATCAACAATCTGTCACGCGCCTTCCTCTACAACACCAGTGTCATCGACAATGATGCCGATCATGATCGCGATCAGATTGGCGGGATCGGCGGTGGTATCAATACCGCGTCTGGGCTGCGCTTTGTCGCCGTCAACTCACTGGTCGCCAGAAATACCGTTCTCGATGCGCCCATCTATAACGACTGCAACGGGACGCTCGAAGTCTACGGGCGCAATTATTTCTATGACGTCACGGGCTGCGCGTTCAGCGGCAATGGCAACGCTGCGCGGGGATTTGTCACGCTCGATTCGATCGGTCCGCTACAGAACAACGGTGGACCGACGCTGACGCATGCGTTGCTGTCCGGCAGCGCAGCCATCAACGGAACGACTGCGCAGGGATGTGTCGACGATGCGGGTGACGCCTTGGTGATCGACCAGCGTGATGGATTTCGTGGTGCGGGCGTTGCTTGCGATGCGGGCGCTTACGAATTCGGTGCAACGGCTCCGGTGTCCGATCGCATTTTTGCCAGTGGGTTCGAGACAGCTCCATGAGCTAACGATCGAGGCCGGTGGTGTTGAGACTGATCAACCTGCGCAGGTCGCATGGTGACTGCGTCAGCACGTCGAGCGGCGCGAGACGCATAGCGTTCGCCTCGATGACGCTGATCAGTCTGGCAACCTTGAACGGCTGATATGCCAGCCTTGCTCAGTGGCCGACATCCGCGCCGATTCCTGCAACAGAGGGCGAATGTCGCTTTGACTACAATTTCCAGCTGATCCTTCAGGAATTTTCAGACCCGTGGCCGGTTCGCTTGCTGTTTGCTGTTCTTGAACTCGCAATCCGGCTTTACCATCGGAGTCATGAAGAATGCACGTGTCAGCCCATGTCGAAGCCGTTCGACTATCGTCCGATCGCACGTTCTACACAAGCATGGCCATCGCGATGCTTTTGACGGTCCTTGTCGGCTTCGCGCCTACATTTTATTTGCGTTCGGCCTTCGGGGCGGCGCCTTCGACGCCACTGGTTCAGCTGCATGGGATCCTGTTCAGCACGTGGATGCTGCTGTTCCTGATCCAGACCGTACTCGTCGCGCAGGGCAAGACGGCCGTCCATCGGCGACTGGGTATCGGAGGCGCTATGTTGGCGGTGGCCTTGCTCGTCGTCGGTGTCATGACGGCGATAGCATCGGCCAAGCGAGGTCATGCGCCGCCCGGTGAGGATCCGCTGCGCTTCCTAGCCATTCCGCTGACGACGATCGGTGTCTTCGCAGCGACGCTCGGAGCGGCAATCAATTTGCGTAGGCGAAGCGATTTTCACAAGCGACTGATGCTCGTCGCAACGATCGGAATCATGACGCCAGCGATCGCGCGCATGTTGTTGCACTCGGGGATGGGTGCCGCCGCCCCACCTGTTGCGCTGCTGCTGACCGACGCATTCTTCCTGCCCTGCCTGATCGTCGACAGACTCCGCTACGGCAGGATCCATCCCGCTTATCTTTGGGGAATCGGCCTGCTGATGGTCTCTCAGGTGGGCCGCGTGCTGGCAATGCAAACCGATGTCTGGATGTCGATAGCCACCTGGCTGACCCGCTGATCCCGGCAGGCAGTCGACCGGCATGCACAACACAAAAGGGTGCGCCGGGATACTTGTGGACGAGTGAGTCACCGATCGGGAACCAGCGATCGCGCAACCACAGGTGACCAACTTGATGGCCGGAATCCCGGCCGTTTGCTGTTCTTGATCTTGCGCGCGGGACATTCGTGGCGCACGGCAAACAGATTCCGGGATCCAAACGCAAGGGAGCAGCAAGTGATCATCACATCAGGCATTGTCAACCACATCTCCAGTCGCATTTCGCGAATCGTCATGCGCAGCGTTCCGCGACGGATGCATGCGAAGGTACTGGTTTCGATTGCAGCCATCGCAGCGCTGGCTGGATGCAAGCCGACCGTACAGAACGACCCGAATTTCTTTGTGTCCGCAGGCGGCGGTCGTGAACGCTCGACCTTCGTGCCGACCGGCGGTGGCTGGGTTCCTTCGAGCGAGATCGAGATCGCGCTGGTAGCCGAACCGCAGCGCACACCCGAAGGCGAAATATTCGCGGCCAACTCGCGCGTGATCGGAACGATCGGTGCGGACAGCATCGGCATGTTCGGGTTCGGCGCAACCCCCTTCACCTATGTTGTCGCTCGCTCAATCTGCGGGTCGCCCCCGGCATGGCTGCAGACACCGTTCTTCGTCGCGCGCGACAAGGTCAGCGGCTTGATCCGGATTTCATCGGTCGGCAACTACAACTGGTTCACGTTCGAGCCATGTCATTGATACGGTTCGGCGAACGCGTTGAGCCGCATCTGTCGACTGGCATCGAGTCGGGTTGCAGGCGTCGGAAGCGCACGTGTCTTGCGAGCGTGCTGGCAACGGCTTGGATGCTGCTGGGTGTCGTAGATGCGCATGCGGACTCCGTCTTCAATGTGACGACCACTGCCGATCTCGTCGACGACAACATCGGTGACGGCATCTGTCACACGAGTGCGAACAACTGTTCGTTGCGCGCTGCGATCTCGCAAGCCAATGCGCTCTCGGGAGCGGGCACGGCGTTGATCGCGGTGCCGGCAGGAAACTATGTCCTCGGGATTGTCAACGGACTCTACCTCGGTAACGCGAGCCATCCCGATCGCAGTCTCATCATCAATGGTTCCGGTGCCTCGTCGACGATCATCAATGCCAACCAGGCCGGCAACATCACGATCGATTCGAGTCTTGTCGCCCTGATCAGCGGCGTCACGATCCGCAACGGCTTGGCCAACTTCGGCGGCGGAATAGCGAATAACGGCACCCTCACATTGATTCGCTGCACGATCGAAAACAACGTTGCGCTCGAGGACGGTGGCGGTATCGGCAATGTTGGCAGCCTCAACCTGATCCAGAGCACGCTGCGTGCCAATAATGCGTTGGATGGTGGTGGACTCGCCAATGAAGGCATCGCGCGGATCAGCGAAAGCCTGTTGCGCGACAACCATGCCGGATTTGATGGCGGCGGCATCTACAACTCAGGTAGTTCAAACGGTTCACGACATGTCTACCTGATCAACAGCACGCTCAGCGCAAATCTCGCCGACAACAACGGTGGTGGAATCTTCAGCGACTTCAACAACAGCTTAACCTTCCTCTACAACACATCGCTGGTTGGCAACGACGCCGATGACGATCACGACGAGAACGGGGGCGTCGGCGGTGGCATATATGCGCAAGCCGGGGCGCGTTTCGTGCTGGTCAATGCATTGATCGCGAACAACACACAGACCGTGTTCACCGACAACGACTGCATCGGCACCTTCGAAACCTACGGTCGCAATTTCTTTACTGAGGTCATCGGTTGTTCGAGCAACAACGGTGGAACGCTCTACCACGTGACTCCTTCCAGCATCGCTTCGCTGCAGGACAACGGCGGTTCGACTTGGAGTCATGCGTTGCTTGGCTCCAGCGAGGCTATTGACAGCGCACAAGTCAGCCTCGGCTGTGTTGATGAAACCGGCGCACATCTCAACACCGATCAGCGCGGCGCACCGCGACCAAGCGTCAACCGCTTCTGCGATGCAGGCGCATTCGAATTCGGTTCGGTTGTTCCGGTAAATGACCTCATCTACCGCGAGGGCTTCGACGGTGCCATGTGAACGCGAAAACTTATGGAACACGCAACATTCGCGATTCGTGCGAGCGAATGACCGATGACAACCACAAGACAACCAAAAGGAATTGAATACATGAACATTGTGTCGTTTGCACATCCGCAGTCATGCACTGGTTTTCGCTACGAGGGGTCATCAAGCGCCCACGCAATACGCGCAGTTTCCTTCGCCGTTGCGTTGCTGATCTTCGTGCTGACCGGCGATGCGAGCGCGAATACCTATGTGGTCACGAGCATCGCCGACGCAGGCGTTGGCAGCCTGCGCCAGGCCATCCTCAATGCCAACGCGCAGCAGGTCACTGGCGGCCAAGCTTGCGCGCCGCATTCCATCGTTTTTGCAATTCCCGGAAGCGGATTGCATACGATCCAGCCGCTTTCGCCGCTACCCAAATTCAATATCCCGATCACCCTGGACGGCTACTCGCAACCGGGTTCCAGCGTCAACACGCTCAACGAAGGTAGCAACGCGATCCTCACGATCGAGCTGGATGGCAGCCTCGCAGGGCCGACCGACGCCATCGTGATCGGCGCGTCGATCCCGGGTTCGAATTTGTGTCCCGGCAACACCAGTGTGATTCTTGGCTTGGTCATCAACCGCTTTGCGGGCGCGGCGCTGTCGATGGGTGAGGAGTTCTGCCCGGGCAATGGATTTTGCCCGGCCGGCGGCGTGCGCATCCAGGGCAACTTTTTTGGTACCGATGCAACCGGTATGGTCGGGCTGGGAAATGGAATCGCTCTCGGACGGCCCAATCTGCTCTTCGGACGCGGCAGCGGCTTTAACATTGTCGGCGACGAGATTGCACAATCGGGTGGCCCCAACCCTCCGCTTGCACAGACGCGCAATCTGATCTCGGCCGCTGGTGGCGACGGCATTTACATTGGATCGACGCGCGCCGACGCGCGCTCTGAAAGCCACCGCATCCGCAACAACATCATCGGACTGTCTGCCAGCGGAACAACCGCATTGCCGAATGCAGGCAGAGGCATCACGGTTGATCTCAACAGTTCAAACATCGCGATCCACGACAACCTCATTTCGGCAAATCTGAGCGATGGCGTTGCGATATTCGACAGCCCGATCTCGCTAACATCAGTCGTATCAAACGGCATCGGCGTCGGTGTCGGAGGTGTGCCGCTGGGCAACAGCGGTAACGGCGTCCTCGTCGCGGGAAACACAACCATCGCGTTTGTTGGGGCACGCTACCGCTTCTCTGCCTTCGGCACGGCAAGCATTTCGCACAATGGCGGGGCCGGACTTTTCGTCGACGATCTCGCGCAAGTCGATGTGAATCCTTCCATCGGGGGAAACGGCGGTCTGGCCATTGATCTCGCCCCGATCGGGGTGACGCCGAATGACAACGGCGATGGAGACAGCGGACCGAACGAATTGCTCAACAAGCCCGAGCTGCAGTCGGTGATCGTCGATCCGTCCACCTCGGTCACGACGATCACGGGTGTGTTGAATGCGGCGCCGAACAGCAGCTATGCCATCAACTTCTATATAAGTAGCAGCTGCGACACCAGCGGTTTCGGCGGTGGTCAGTCTTCATTCGCGTTCAGTCCCCCATCGAGTAATCCCATCGTGACGACCGATGCGCTGGGCGTTGCGACTTTCATGCGCCAGACTTCAGGGCTCGGTACAGGCCTCGTCCTTACGGCACTGACACGGCGCTCCGCGTCGACGCCGCCAGCCTTCATCGTTTCGGAGTTCTCGAACTGCCGTCCGGTAGTTTCCTCGAATGACCTCATTTTCCGCGATGGGTTTGATCCATGATCCGCATTGGCCCATGCGCGACATGCAGACGGGGCATTCTTCGCACGGGATTTGCCGCGGGTTTATGGATAGTGTCCATTGTGATTCCAGTGCTTGCCATCGCGCAGAATCCGCCTATGGTGATTATTTATCGTGTCACGACGACCGCCGACCTGATCGACGACAATCTCGCCGATGGCGTCTGCCACACCAGCGCAAACACCTGTTCGCTTCGAGCCGCCGTCAT
>JBBQTY010000051.1:0-21593 GCA_038234445.1 Lysobacterales bacterium | reverse complement strand
GGGTTCTACCCCGTTTCAACGGACGGATTGATTAAGTCTGAAAACTCACGGTCACGCCGTGCAACTCTACGACGCATTC
The DNA here is from genome assembly GCA_038234445.1 of Lysobacterales bacterium. GTDB lineage: Bacteria > Pseudomonadota > Gammaproteobacteria > Xanthomonadales > Rhodanobacteraceae > Dokdonella. The sequence goes on along the minus strand of JBBQTY010000051.1, from coordinate 21,514 downwards.
GCGGATTGTGGAACCTCTCCAGGTAGTCGAACACATCGGCTCGTGCCTCCTCGCGAGTCCCGTAGTTTTGATGGTAAACACGCTCCCGCTTGAGGACTCCGAAAAATCCTTCGCAGGCGGCGTTGTCGCCACAGTGGCCGACCGCGCTCATGCTGCAAACCATGGCGTTTCCTCCGAGAAACTTCTGATAGTCGCCACTGATGAACTGCCCGCCTCGATCCGAGTGCAGTATCACTTCCGAGTCGCCTTTTCGCTGCCACACCGCCATCTGCACTGCACGCACGACCATGTGCCGATCCTGGCGATGGTGCATCGACCAGCCCATCACCAGCTTGCTGTAAAGGTCGATGACTACGCACAAATACAACTTGCCCTCCTGTGTCTCAATTTCGGTGATATCGGTGACCCACTTGGTCTCCGGTTCAAGCGCGGTGAAATCACGTTCCAGAAGATTTTTGACACCATCCGGACGGCTGCCTGGTCGCCTACCAGCCCCGCGATTCCTGCGCCGCGGCCAGCCTTGGAGCCCCGCCGCCGCCATCACGCGCGCCACCCGGTTGATGCTGGCGCACTCACCTTCTTCAACCAGGTCTTCCTGCATGCGCAGCGCACCCATGACGCCCTTGCTGTCTTCATGGATCTCCCGAATGCGCACCAGCAAGCGCGCATTGTCCTGCGCCCGAGGGCTTGGCTTGCGCTTGACCCATGCGTAGAAACCACTCGTTGACACTTCAAGGCAGCGGCACATCAAACCGATGGGATAGTCGCTGCGGCAACGCTCAATCACCGCGTACCGTTCGGTGACTGCTTCGCGAAGTACGCTGCCGCGTCTCTTAAAAAATCCCGTTCCTTTGTTACCCGTGTCAGCTCGCGTTTGATGCGCGCGAGCTCTTCGTCACGCGGAGTTCCGCCCCCGGGGAAGGCTTTGGTTCCTTGGTCATCGGCCTCCCGGACCCAACGGGTCAGCAAAGCGGGGTTGACCCCCACTTCCAGGGCAATTTTTCGACAGCTCGACTTCGAGTTGCGGACCAGCTCGACGAGCTCGTGCTTGTATTCAGGGCTGTAGCGTTTGCGCTTGGACATGGACACTCCTTTGACCCAGTATGGGTCTTAGTGAAAGTGTCCGCAGAATCGGGGTAGAACCCGCCTGCGTCAAATAGTTCCCGAAAGATGCGTGCACTCAGACCAGACTGATCGTCGATCTCTGTGGGCAACGCGTCACGAGCTGCAAGATCAAGAATGCGAAGATGTTCGTTCAATTGTGCCTCCCATCTCGCCGAACGCCTGAGTTAAGTCGGGCCGCGAAGCGGCATTGGCCTAATTGAATTTTTATGCCCCGCCGAAGAAATCTGCTTCTGACATGCCAATAACTCGATCGGGCTCATTGAGGCCCCACTTTAGATCCACGGCGGCAAGGAAGTTTGCTTTGAGCAAAGGATCTGATTCGGAGCGAAGTGCGTCAATGTACCGCTCAAAGTGCTCTAGGATTCCATCTGCGAACCGAGCGCCGTTGATAACGACAGACTCAATATGGCCGCCTCTAACAAGCTCGCCGTCCTTCTTGGGCCAAGTGATGTTTATGGCTTCGGGTCGCGCATCACTGAAGAAAACACGGTTTCGAAAGAGGCCGTCATGAGCGAAGCCACACCTGGCTTGAACGTAAAGCCCGCCTACAACTTCGTCGAAGAGGTGAGCGTTTTCGGGGTTGATGCTAAAAACACGCTGAAATCCCCGACGGAAGAACTCTTTTGAGGCACCTTTGCTGTCCTTGCCAGAGCAGTAGATTTCGATGCCCTCAAAGTATCCAAGGATGAGCGAGACCGCCGGGACAGTGCCGTGCTCCAATGAAAGGAGGTGTTGCGCTGGCTCAAGGAGCCACTTCCGCATGCGGTCTTCAAATACATCAACGAGATCACCATAGCTCGCAGAATCGAGCTTATTATGGGTGTGTGTCGGACTGATGTGGTGGACTGTGATGTGGGGCATAACACTTACTCAGTCCCGCAATTGGAACTATTCCATAAGCCTAACATGCTCGATTCGAAAGACGCTGCTGAATATTTCCGGTGGAAATGAACCGGCCGCTGGCCTCAGACGATCTATTCCGTCAGTCTAAAGTTTTGGCAGTTCCTGGGAAGGAGATCGAGGTTGTTGCGAATCGTGCGTGCTTTTCCAACGCCTCATCGAAGGATTGAAGAGAACTGGTGCTAACCCCGAATCGGCGAAAGTAGATTTGGAGCTGCCTAAGCGAAGTGGACTTAATGCCCCCCGCCACCCTCAATCATCTTCAACTCACTAATCAACATATTCGCCGCTTCCTTACCATCCGCATAAAGCAACCGCGTGTTGTCGGCGTAAAACAGCGCGTTCTCAATCCCCGCAAACCCCGTCCCCTTACCGCGCTTGATCACAATCGTCTGGCGCGCGTCAGTGACATTAAGAATCGGCATGCCGTAGATCGGTGAGGACTTGTCAGTCTTCGCAGCTGGATTCACCACATCATTGGCGCCGATGACGATGGCGACGTCGCAGGTCTTGAACTCGGGATTGATGTCTTCCATGTCGGCGATGAGATCGTATGGCACGCCGGCTTCGGCGAGCAGGACGTTCATGTGGCCGGGCATGCGGCCGGCGACCGGATGGATCGCGAATTTTACTTCCTTGCCGGCTTTGATCAGGGCCTGGGACAGTTCCCAGATCTTGTGCTGGGCTTGGGCGACGGCCATGCCGTAGCCCGGAACAATGATGACCTTGTCGGCCATGTACAGCAGCGATGCCGCATCGCTGGCCTCGATCGATTTCTGCGCGCCGGCAATTGCTTCACCGCTGCCGCCGCCGCCGAAGTTCGAGAACAGGACGCCGCTGATCGGGCGGTTCATGGCCTTGGCCATGAGCTGTGTGAGGAAGGTGCCGGCTGCGCCGACCACGGTGCCGGCGATGATCAGCGCCGGGATGTTCATCACATAGCCTTCGAACGCGACGGCAAGGCCGGTCAACGCATTGAACAGCGAGATCACAACCGGCATGTCGGCGCCGCCGATCGGCAAGGTCATGAGGATGCCGAACGCGAGGGCGAGGCCGAAGAACGCGACGATCAGCCAAGGCTGGACATTCCATGCGACCAGGGCGAGACCCGCGACGATGGCAGCGGCCAGGATGACGAAATTGAAAACCTGCTGACCCGGGAAGTTGAAGCGCTTGTCCATGCGCCCATCGAGCTTGGCCCAGGCGATGACCGAGCCGGTCATCGACACCGATCCGATCAGGGAGCCGAGCACGGCAAGCCCGATCGTGACCATCGGCGGCACAGGATGGCCGGGATCGGTCATCTTGAACAATTCAAAAGCGCCAATCGCGGCTGCCGAGCCGCCGCCCATGCCATTGAACAGCGCGACCATCTGCGGCATGTCGGTCATCGCGACCTTCTTGCCCCAGAGCCAGGTCGGGATGACGCCGATTGCGATACCGGCGAGGATCAGGCCGATGTTGTGGCCGCCGGTGATCGCAAACGTCGCGAGGGTGGCGACGACCATGCCGATGCCGGCCTGGACGATGCCCTTGCGCGCGGTGACCGGGGAGGCCATGCGCTTGATGCCGAGGATGAACAACACGGCGGCCAGGAAGTAGCTCGCCTTGGCGATCCAGATCAGCATTTCTTCTGTGGCCATGTGTGTTTCCCCGGATACCATGGTGGGTTTCGTGATCAGGTTGCGCAGCACAACACTGACGAAAGCGTGGTGAACAGATACGCGGTGGCGCGACAATCGCGCCGACCGAGCCTGTCGCTATTTCTTGTCTTTACTCGACTTGAACATTTCGAGCATGCGTTCGGTGACGACATAGCCGCCCGCCGCATTGCCCGCGCCAAGCGCGACGCCGATGAAACCGATGGTCATGCCGAGTGGCGTGGTCGCTTCGGCCAGCGCAATCATCGCGCCGACGAGGACAATGCCGTGGACGAAGTTCGAGCCCGACATCAGCGGCGTGTGCAGGATGACCGGCACGCGGCCGATGATTTCCTTGCCGGTGAACGCGGCGAGCATGAAGATGTAAATCGCGAGAAAACCGTCGATCATGGTGCGGCTCCTTCAATCGCCTGCTTGGTCGGCTCGTGTTTGATCTCGCCGGCGTGAGTCAGGCAGGTTTTGGCGATCAGTTCGTCTTCCCAGTCCAGTTTCAGTTCGCCGTCGGCGAGCATCAGTTCGAGGAAGTTGTAGAGATTGCGTGCGTACATTTCGCTGGCGTTGATCGGCGTCGTCGCGGGCAGGTTGCTCGTGCCGATCACGCTGACGCCATTCGCGGTGACGACGGTCTTGTTCGGCTCACTGAATTCGACGTTGCCGCCGGAATCCGCCGCAATATCAACAATCACGGCACCGGCTTTCATTCCGGCAATCATCGCCGCATTGATGATGCGCGGTGCCTTGCGACCCGGTACCGCGGCCGTGGTCACGACCACATCGATGCCCTTGAGATGATTGGCCAGCGCCTGTTGCTGCTGCTCGCGTTCTTCCGCGGTGAGCTCGCGCGCATAGCCGCCAGTACCTGCGGCGGAAACGCCGAGATCAAGGAACTTGGCGCCGAGGGATTCGATCTGTTCACGCGTTTCCGGGCGCACATCGAAGCCTTCGACTTGTGCGCCGAGGCGCCTGGCCGTGGCGATCGCCTGCAATCCGGCAACACCTGCGCCGACGATCAAAACCTTGCTCGGTCGGATCGTGCCGGCTGCGGTGGTCAACATCGGAAAGAATTTCGGTGCCGCATTGGCTGCGATCAGCACAGCCTTGTAGCCGGTCACGCCGGCTTGCGAGGACAACACATCCATGGCCTGGGCACGCGTGGTACGTGGCAGCAATTCCATCGCAAATGAGGTGATCTTGCGATCTCGCAGCGCCTTGACGCGCTCCGGATGAAGGTGTGGCTGCAAGGTCGCGATAACGATTGCGCCTTCCTTCAGATGCGCGATTTCTTCGACCGTGGGCGGCTGCACGCGCAGCAGGACATCGGCGCGTGACAACGCGGTGGCGCTATCTGCGACGACTTCAGCGTCGACAAAAGCGGCATCCGGAAAATAGGCTGATTCGGCCGCGGATTTCTCCATGACGATCTGCCCACCGCGGGCTTTGATCTTCTTCGCGGCTTCAGGAGTCAGCGCAACGCGGCGCTCGCCCTCGGCAGACTCGCGCAAAACAGCAACGACGACTGGCATGGCTTCCCCTCGATGAAGTCCGGCGTGCATCCTAGCCCAAGTTAGCGCGCACGGTAAGCCGTAGCGTGATCTATTTGGTTTTGCTCGCCGGGCCGACGCGCGCACGCCTGTATGCGATATCAGCATCGCGATCATCCATGGCACCTGTTCGATGGGTGCTTTCCGGTGGGGCAAACGGACAAAGTCACTGGGCCCCTGCCTGCGCAGGGGCGACGAGAGGTTTGGTTGCAGCTTGTGGCTCGATCTTGAAATCTCTTTGGCGCCGGTCATCCAGGAAGCGAGGTGGGATCAAGAGAGAGTGTCTGTGCCGGGGCGAAAGGAGGTTTGGTTATTGCGTGTAGCCCGATCTTGAAATCTTTGGCGCTGGTCATCCAGGAAGCAAGTTGTGATCAGGAGAAAGTGCCTGCGCAGGGGCGACGTGAGGAAAATGCGAGGTAGTTGCCCACTCAGTGTCGCTCGCGAGTTCAAGCGTCGACTCGACGGCATTACCGTCGATTCCCAAGCTCCGTCGCCCCTGCGCAGGCAGGGGCCCAGTGCCTCACTTCTAAAGGTTGGGTTCGGGATCCGTGCTGTCCAGTTTCCATGTTGCGCGCGCCTCTTCGGCACTTGGGAGGGAACGTTCGGCTAGACTGATTGCAGTCCCCAAGGAATAGCGTATGTCTCTCGATTTTCTCAATCAACGCTTGTCGGTTCCTTCGCGCCAGCTTGGCGATCCAGGCCCTGATGCGGGTCAGATCGATGCATTGCTCAAGGCTGCGATCCGGGTTCCCGATCACGGCCGCTTGTCGCCATGGCGGTTGCGTCTGATTCGTGGCGAGGCGCGCGCTGCATTTGGCCAACGTCTCGTGCAGATCCACGCTGAAATCGATCCGAACGTCAGCGAAAAGGCGCTCACGAAGGATCGGGAGCGGTATCTGGCTGCGCCATTGATTGTTGCGGTAGCGGCGCATGTGATCAGCGGGCACAAGGTTCCTGAGCAGGAGCAAGTGCTCTCGGCTGGCTGCGTCGCCTACAACCTGCTGCTCGGCGCGCAGGCGCTGGGATTTGCTGCGCAATGGTTGACTGGCTGGGCGGCCTACGAGCCTCAGGTGAGCGAGTTGCTCGGGTTTTCCGCCAATGAACGCATCATTGGATTTGTGCATATAGGTACGCCAATCGAGGCGGCTACTGAGCATCCGCGAGCCGAACTTGGCGATGTGCTTGCCGAGTGGAAGCCATGATCGGCAAGACGAGGCATTCGGTCTATCTTGTCGATGCCAGCATCTATGTGTTCCGGGCCTGGCATTCGATTCCGTCGGATTTCACCGATGTCGATGGCCATTCCGTCAACGCCGTGCACGGCTTTACGCGTTTCCTGCTCGATCTGCTCGAACGCGCGAAACCGACGCACGCCGCCATCTGTTTTGATGAATCGCTGAGCAGTTCTTTCCGCAATGGCATCTATCCCGAGTACAAAGCCAATCGCGAATTGCCACCGGCTGAATTGGTTCGCCAGTTTGTCTATTGCCGGGAAGTCGCCGCCGCACTCGGCCTCACGGTGCTGACCGATACGTCGTTCGAGGCGGATGATCTGATTGGCAGCGCGGTCAGTGTGCTCAAGGGGCTCGAATGCGGTGCGGTGATTGTTTCGGCCGACAAGGATTTCGGTCAGCTGATCGATGACTCGATCGAACAATGGGATTTTTCCCGCGATCAGCGCTGGAACGCGCAAGGCATCAAGCAGCGCCTCGGTGTGCATCCGGAACAGGTCGCCGATTTCCTCGCCCTGATGGGCGATGCCGTCGACAATATTCCGGGCATTCCGGGGATTGGAGCGAAGACCGCTGCGATCCTGCTGGCGCATTTCGGCACGCTCGACGCGCTGCTGACAAGATCCGATGAGGTTGCCTTCCTGCGCATGCGTGGCGCCGCGACGGCCTCGCAAAAGCTGCGCGAACATGCAGCGCTGGCCAGGTTGTCACGTCAATTGACGGGGATCGCCCTTGATGCACCGGTGCCGCTCGATTTGCAAGGGTATGACCGTCGATCACCCGATGACGAAGCCATTGGTCGATTGTTTGATCGGTTGAAACTTGGACCGATGACCCGAGCACGCGTGCGCGCCTTGGGGTAGAGGCTTTTGGAGCGGGATTCGGGGTTCTTCCGACTTGCGTTGCGGGAAACGGCTTCAGCCACAGTGATTTCTTCACCTTGTGAAAAGAGCATCGCGCCTGAAGGCGCTTCCCACAGGTGATTCAAATTGTCCTTTTTCGCTATCCTCTGGAACGATTCCCGATTCCCGATTCCCGATTCCCGATTCCCGATTCCCGATTGCGTTGTGGGAAATGGCTTCAGCCATGATGCTTTCTTCACCATGTGAAAAGAGCATCGCGCCTGAAGGCGCTTCCCACAGGTGATTCGAATTGTCTTTTTTCGCTATCCTCTGGAACGATTCCCGATTCCCGATTCCCGATTGCGTTTTGGGAAATGGCTTCAGCCATGATGCTTTCTTCACCTTGTGAAAAGAGCATCGCGCCTGAAGGCGCTTCCCACAAGTGATTCAAATCGTCCTTTGTCGCTATCCTCTCGTCCGATTCCCGATTCCCGATTCCCGATTCTTGAATCCCGAATCCCGAATCCCGAATCCCGGCCCTTCACCACAACGGCTTGGTGAAATCGAAATCGGGCTGGCTCAAGGGCTGCGAAAACGCCGGGCCAATCGCGTAGTCGACGCTGAGCCGCAATAGCAGATGGGCGCGATTGATGTTGTCGGTTTCCGGCGCGATCACCGCAGCGCCGGCGGCATGCGCCTTGCGCACCAGGGCGAGCACGGTATCGGCGATCGAGCGGATGCTGCCGAGTTCATGCACGAGGGTAGGATCAAGGCGGACAAAATCAGCCTGCAAGCGGCCCAGTGCATGGACGGCCGCCCAATCACGGCCAAAATCCTTCAGGCAGACGCGAATGCCGAGCTTGCGCAATTCGGCGATACGCTCGCGCGCGCGTTCACCCGCATCGATCAATGGTGAGCACGGCAGGATCAGGGTCAAACCGGTGCCCGACAGATGGTGGGCCTTGAGCTCACGATCGAGCCACCAACAAAGATCTGCGCTGAGCAGCGACGTCACTGACTGCGGCACAAAGATACGCAGCTGACGACCGCGCTTGAGCTGCTCGCCGCGCATTTCGAGGGTCTGCTTGAGCAGCATGCGATCGATTTCAGCGAGCTGATTGGTCTCCGCAGCCGCAGGCACCATCTCGTCATAGCTGATCGAGCTGCCCGGGTTCTGCGTGCTGAGGACGCGAAAACGCAATTCAAATTGCCCGCTGAGTTTGCCGGACAACGGAACAATCGGCAGGAAATCGAAGGTGGATTGTTCGGCTTTGAGCGGACGACCCATGATTGCGCGCACAGCCAGCAACGGATCGCTAGGCAACAATGCGGCTTCGCGCGCCTCGTACCAAAGTACGCGATTGCCGCCCATGTGCGCAGCCGCAATTTGGGCGCCTTCGGCGTGCGAGACCATCGTGTCGACACTGATGGGGTCACCGCCAAGCAGGCCCAATCCGATGCTGACAGTCAGTGGATAGTCGACGCCATTGAGTGTCCACGGCTGCTCAGCCAGGGATGTCCGGATATCTTCGGCAAGCATCGTCAATTCGCTGCGCGAGCGACGGTGTACAAGTACGAAATAATGGAAATCCTGGTAGTGCGCGGCAATGTCGGTGATGTCGAGCTGGCTGCGCAGCAATTGTCCAACATGCGAATCGAGCGCGCTGAGCCCGCTGAGTCCGATGCTTTCGCGCAGTGCCTGTGATCGGTCTATGGCGAGGCACATCAATGCGGCCGAGCGATCGCCAGCGACGTTGGCCAATTTTTCAATCAATACCGAGCGTGAGTGCAAGCCCGTGCGTGGATCACTGTTGCCACTTGAACCGATCAATTCGCGCAAGCGTCGCGCGCGGTTGAGTCGGGATTGCAAGGCGTGGGTGAGGTGACGGGCCTTGACCGGTTTGAGCAGAACCTCGTCGCTGCCGGCCGCAATCGCATCGAAGCGTTGCCCGATGTCGCCGTTCGCCGACATCAACACGATCGGCAACGCCATATGTTCGGGCTGGTCGCGAACGAGCTGGATCAGCTCAAGGCCATGAACATCGGAGAGCTCCTGATCAACGACCATGGCATCGGGGCGAAAATCGGGCAGGGCGGCGAGGGCCGCCTGTCCATTGTTGGCCAAACGCACGGTCATGCCGCGTTCGGCCAGCCAGCGCGCTCTCTCGCTGGCAGTGACGGGATCGCCTTCGGCGAGCAGGATTCGCCATGGCGTCTGCGTCGCGTGGACGAGCAATTCGTCAAGGCGGGCAATCACGCGCAGTGAGTCGAGCGGAGTGCTGAACAATCCGGCGGCGCCGGCGCGCATGGCGAGCAGGCGATCACTCAGATCGCCCTTTCGCGAGAAAATCATCAGGGTCGGTTGTGCCTGCTTTTCCGTACGATCGCCCTCATCGAGTCGCGCGCGGATGCGACCGAGATGGCGCAAGGCGCGTGCGTCCAGCAGCAAGGCGCCCGGCCGTGCGACCCGGAGGAACTCAAGCAGGGCCTCGACATCTTCGAATTGATTGACCTGATAGGCACGCTCGCGAAGCGCCGAGGCCAGACCCGGCGCAGTGCAAACCGTTTCGCCGAGCAGGCAGGTCGCACGCGGCAGCCAGACGGGTTCACCGGGGCTTTCGATGAGTTTCTCTGGCATCGTCGTCGGGACGATGGTTTCACCGGCAGCATCAACAGCGTCGATCAGATCGCCATGCAACGTATGCACATCAGCCTTGGCAGAACCGGACAACTCGCTGAGCGCGCCGCCCAAGGTGTTGACCATGCCGGCCAGATTTTCCAGCGCGTTTTCGTTCGGAACGAGCTTGTCGTCGATAAACGAACACAGATATGCGGCCAGTTCGAGCGCGGAACTGCTGACGTCCTGCAGGCCAAGCGATTCACCGGTTGCGGCGATCTGGTCGATCTCTTCGCCGAGCAGCCGCGCGGCCTGGTGATCCCATCCCGATCGGCCGAGGGGTTGCCAACGCCTGACCAGACTCAAGCAGCGCTCGCGCAGCGCCTCTCTGGCGGTACGGTCGGAAAGGCCCACGTTGGAATGGTTTCCTGTCATCGAGTGCGTGCGCTTGCCGTGGACTCTGTTTGTTGTTCGATTTTTGGTTGCCGAGCTTGCTGCACAGGCGGAATCGGGCACAATTGCACTGAGAGCTTGGCTCAAGAGTGATCCGACAGCCGTGCGCTGGAGCACAGTTTACGCCTGCAAGTGCTTGGGCGAAGGGACTATTTCGCAAGACATAAGGAAAATCATGAGACGCCATCTGCATACCATCGTTCTGGCTTTCCTGGTGCTCGCACTGTTTCTCGACTGCGTGCTGTGGGGTGCCGTCGAGGGCTTGCCGGACGTCGGTGCCCAGATCGTGCGTTCAGCCCATTCCGAGGCGATGCTTGCCTCCGCTTATCTGTTTCTCGGTGGATTTCTCGATTCGGCGGTTTCCTCGCTGCACGGCTTCGGAACTTCGATAATGACGGATGCCTTGAGCCCCGCATTCGCGAGAATCATCGAGGCGCCAAACCTTGCGATGGATTTGATTTTCTCATCCACATTCAACAGCGCCCATCGCTGGGTCAAGTGGCTCTATTGGGCGCCACCTTTCCTGTTTGTCCTCTACCTCGTGCTCTGGGTATTGCGCCCGAAGACGGTCAAGCTGATTCCGACGTCTGGTCGGTGAACTTGACGAAGATCAGTTCGCCGCCGCCTTCGATGACGACGCGCTCGCGCTGAGTTGATCCGGGCGTGATCAGCAGCGTCGCTCCCGTCTCCGCTTCAACAGCCAGATCGCCGCTTCGTGCGCTTGCGGTTCCGGCGAATATATGGATCAACCAGGTCTGTCCGCTCTCGACGAAAACCAGCATGGTGCCATTGAGTGGTCGGGCATGAACCTCGGCGGAGACTAGTCTGCGCGCCACCATGACATTGAAGTCGCGGGTTGGTCCAGCAAGCAGGCGGCACTGCACGGTGTCCTCGCCATTGAAATGGATGCGCTGAAAGCGCTGATCGAGACGTTGCGGCGGAGCATCGCCGATATCCAGTTCGATACCCTTGCCCGAGAGCAGCAGCAGATCCCGTTCAACATCTGTAAATTGGGAAAATGGCCCGTCGGTCTCGATCTCGGCAATGCTGACGCGCCAACGGAATCCGCTCGTGGCATCCGCCATCGGCTCGCTGGCGATTTCAGTCGTCCAGCCGCCATCGTTTTTCCAGCGGTTGCGCTGGTAGTCGCGGGCATGCAGCAAGCGGATCACCGGTGATGCGCTCAGTTGGAGCCGTCGGGGCGATGGTAGGTGTAGACCAGCGTCGCGCTGCCGAGGAAATCGATCGTGGTTGACTGGCGTCCGCCCAGACGCCGGGCGACGCGCTCGGATTCGGTGTTTTCGGTGCGGATCAAGCTGATCGCGCGTTCCGCACCGAGACGCGTAAATGCATAAGCGAGTGCAGTGCGTGCGGCTTCGGTGGCATAGCCCTGGTGGCGATGTTCGGGGCGCAGCATCCAGCCGAGTTCGAGGTCGGGCCAGCCTTCCGGGTTGTGCAATCCGACGCGGCCGATGAATTCGCCGGTTTCCTTCAATTCCACCGCCCACATGCCATAGCCGCGCAAGGCCCAGTGACCGATCAGCATGGCCATCGAGCGCCAGGCATTCATGCGATCGAGAGGTTGCCCATCGCCGACGTAGCGGGTGCTTGACGCATCCCCGAGCATCGCCGAATAGAGTTCGAAGTGGCGCTCCGACAACGCAGTCAAGCGCAGCCGTTCGGTGATAAGAACCGGAATTTCAAGCATGGTGATTAGTGGCCGATGAGCCCGAGCAACGCCTGCGAGGACGTTCTGAGACTCTCTTTCCAGGTGAACCCGACGATGCACTGACCGCTTTCGGCATCGCGGAACTCTTCCTCCTGCCCGGGGCCGAGCAGGTGGCGATAGTCGACGGTGATTTCGCTGCCGGCATCGAGATCAGCCGCCGCGAAGATAAACCCCAGGTGCCAAAGTCCGCTTGGCGAAAAGGAATGATTGACGTAGCACTCGTCGGGCCAGTCAGTCGAAATCGTGTAGTGATTCTCAAACCAGCGCACGGTCGCCGGAAGGAGACTTTCTGCGTCCGGCATGGCCTCGATCTGCTCAAGTGTCCAGGTCTTCGGGATGGCGTCCGGGGCGATCAGGATGCTGCCTTTTTCGATCGATTCGTCGATGAACACGCCTTGGCCTGCGCCCGAAATTCTGGACGCTTCGATGTGATAGCGGGGAAGGATCATGTTCGCACCGGCGGGGGGCGCGAAGTTTAGCATGGCCAATCGAGGCGGAAAACTTCGCGCGCGAGGTGGTTTGTCAGATAACTCAAACGGCGACCTGGCTTGCTCACGGCGCGGTGCGCGGGGCGTCGCCGTAAAGAATCTTGAACTCAACGCAAGCGTCAACCTGAAAATCCTGCATTGGGCGCGGGCTTCGGTGTCGTTCCTTGCATTGCCGCTGCGTGGTTGGTTCGATCTGTGATCGAACGCGGCTCGCCGGGATGCGGAAATCTGTCAGCGCCAATCCTGCAGGTAAAGCCGATCGTCCAGCAGGGAAATTGAGAAACCCGCGCGATCGACCGATCGCGCGGGTTTCTCAAGCTTGCATCATTCCGCGGCGGTGTCCGCCGAGGCAGACTTTGCGGCTTTGCGGCTGGCCGTTGCCTTGGTCTTTCCGCCAACCACAATATTGTCGCGATTCTTCTCGACGATCTTCTCGCCGATACCCTTGACCTGGGCGAGATCTTCGACGCTGGCAAACGGGCCGTGTTCGGTGCGATAGGCAACGATTGCTTCTGCTTTGCTCATGCCCACGCCATTGAGGCCTTCAGCGAGAGTCGTCGCATCGGCGCTGTTGATGTCGACCTGTTCTGCGGCAAAAGCCGGCAGGGCGAGGACAAGGGAAAGGACGAGGCTTGCGAGGATGGTCTTGAGGTTCATGTGATGCTCCTTCGGTCTGGTTGGCCGGGTTCAATGTTCCCGGTGTGGAAAGTTTCCCCGGATCCGCAGGACGGCGAGATGGAAAAAAATCGCTTCGATGCGTAAGCGGCATCCGTGGCCAGCTGTAGGATTTTTCCTACAGCCCATTCGGAAACCGCGTGATGGCGCGCTAGAATTGGGCGTCGGCTGCAACATGGCAGCGCGTAAGGAAGAGAACATCATGGATTCAAAGGCAATCGAAGGCTTCGTCGGCAACCTCTGGGATGCGCAGATCGTGCCGCAGCTGGTCGACTACATTCGCATTCCGAATAAATCGCCGATGTTTGACGAGAAATGGGCCGAGCACGGCTACATGGATCAAGCCGTCAAGCTGATGGAAGACTGGGCCCGAGCGCAGCCGATTCCGGGCATGCAACTCGAAGTTGTCCGCCTCGAAGGACGCACTCCGCTGATCTTCATCGAGATTCCGGGCAAGGGCGAGGATTGCGTCCTGCTATACGGCCACCTCGACAAGCAGCCCGAAATGACCGGCTGGGCCGAGCATCTGGGTCCTTGGAAGCCGGTTATCGAAGGTGACAGGCTCTATGGTCGCGGCGGCGCCGATGATGGCTATGCGATTTTTGGTTCACTGGCCGCGATCATGGCCCTGCAGGCACAAGGCATTCCTCATTCGCGTTGCGTGGTGATGATAGAGGCCTGCGAGGAATCCGGCAGCTACGATCTGCCTTATTACGTCGATCATCTTGCTGCACGGATCGGCAAGCCGTCGCTGATCGTCTGTCTTGATTCGGGTTGCGGAAATTACGACCAGATGTGGCTGACCACGTCGTTGCGAGGATTGACCGGAGGCAACCTGACCGTCAACGTGCTGGAGGAAGGCGTGCATTCGGGCGACGCCTCGGGTGTTGTTGCCTCCAGTTTTCGCATCCTGCGCCAGATCCTGTCGCGCCTTGAGGATGAGAATACCGGCGAGATTCGACCGCGCGAGCTGCATGCGGAGATTCCTGCGCAGCGCATCGAGCAGGCCAAGCTCAGCGCGCAGGTACTTGGTGACGATATTTATTCCAAGTTTCCGATGGTCGATGGCATGCATCCGGTCAGCAAGGATCTGACCGAGCTCGTACTCAATCGGACCTGGCGCCCGGCCTTGGCGATCACCGGTGTCGCAGGTTTGCCCTCATTGGATTCGGCGGGAAATGTGCTGCGTCCATTTTCCGCAGTGAAGGTCAGCCTGCGATTGCCGCCGACCGCCAATGCGGTGAAGAGTGGCGAGTTCCTCAAACAGTTGCTCGAAACCGATCCGCCGTATGGAGCGAAAGTCACGTTCAAACTCGAAAAGGCCGGTAGCGGTTGGAACGCCCCGGCACTCGCTGCATGGCTGGAGAATTCTGTGGATGAAGCGTCGCGAACATTTTTCGGTCCGCCGCCGGCCTATATGGGCGAAGGCGGATCGATTCCATTCATGGGCATGCTTGGAGAAAAATTTCCCGGCGCACAGTTCCTCATCACTGGCGTTCTAGGCCCGCACTCGAATGCGCACGGCCCGAATGAGTTTCTGCATATCCCGACCGGCAAGCGAGTCAGCGCTTGCGTTGCCAAGGTGGTTGCCGATCATTACAACGCGAGCGAGAAAGGCTTGACGACCGGTGTTGCGGCGACAGACGCGCATACGCACAAAGGTGAGGATGGTTGCTGCTGAACGCGTGACATGTATCCAAAGAGGGAGTGCTTGGTTTCGATGAGCGCGACGCTCGATCATGTCGACGGCAGACGGTTGAGTCACGGAGATCCGAGCAAACTCCATGTGGCTCAATCCGAATGATGCACACGAAGCAAAAAGGATCGGTCGAAGTGAGCGTGCGAAATGCGCGCGAGGGTGATGCGGCCGACATCGCCAACCTGGCGACCCAGCTCGGCTATCCATCGACCGAACGCGAGATTGCTCGACGGTTGCAAGGGATCCAATCCGGCGAAGTCGGAAGCGTCATTGTTGCCGAACTTTGCGACGCCCGCATCTGCGGCTGGATCATGGTCGCATCCGTTCATTCGCTGACCGCGCCGGCACGTGCACAGGTCGCGGGATTGGTCGTCGACGAGCCTCTGCGAGGCATGGGGATTGGTGCCTTGCTGCTGCAGACGGCGCTGAACTGGGCCCGCATCAATGGATACGGCGATGTCCGTGTTCACAGCAACACCATGCGTGAGCGCGCACATCAGTTCTACGAGCGAGAGGGATTCAGCCGCATCAAAACCCAGGTGCTGTTCTCGAAAACCACCGAGTGAATTTTCAGCGGATCAGCGGTATCCGCAGAGTTCTCTCACGCGGGCACTGCATGCGCACCCCTCGGCCACAAGCGCGTACCTCGAGATTCTCATCGACGCAGACGCGGACTTCGGAAAGTGTCTCGGCATGACAACTCACGGCGATCATGTCGTTGTGCATGCCGGGATTGGCATCAACGAACGCCGCGCGCACTTCCTCGGCTGTCATCGGCGACGATTTGCTTGCGCTGGCCATCGCGGCCGGCACGTGGATCGCGGCAAATGCGCGGTCGGCGAGTTCAAAATAGGCATCGGGCGCGAGTCCTGAACAACTGCCGTGTGCGCGCCATTCGTGGTCGATCAGACGTCGACTAGGCATGAATGCGAGGGTCCGCGAAATCGTGTCTTGGTCGGGGCGTTCACTACCCGGACAATCCTGCGGGCCGCCGCCACGATCAAACTGCGGCCACAGGCCGTGCAGGATGAAACCATAGCCACGACGACCACACTGTTCGTTGTCGCCCGGATTGGTTTCGCAGTAACTCGGCGACCAGGACAGGCTGATCAGGTAATAATCGAACGCGGATTGCGTTCGCCCGACCTGCGCGTCATGCGGCTTTCGTTGGCTTGGCTGCGAGCCCTGGTAGGCCGAGTACGCTGCCGCCAGTGCAAGCACGATGATGGCAATGATGGAGCGGAAAATGCGTTGTGGGCGCATGGTCTCGGGAGGCGATCGGATGGCATTGATGACGCTATCAGAAACTTGCGCCGGCAGGTGAGCGCATCGATGCACGACGTTTACTGCGCCTAGCCGTTATCATGCCGCCCTTCATAGGCCACAGCCCGGTTGCACATGTCTCGATATTTCAAGCAGCGTCGCTCGCCGATCCATGGCAACGGCGTTTTTGCCATTGCCGATATTCCCGCCGAAACCGAACTGATCGAATACAAGGGGCGTTTGTTGACCCACGCCCAAGCCGATCGCATGTATGACGGCACCACTGACACTGGACATACGTTCCTGTTTACCTTGAATGATCGCTACGTGATCGACGCCAATACCGACGGCAATGTCGCGCGCTGGATCAATCACAGCTGCGCGCCGAATTGCCGTGCGGTGGTCGAAGAGAATCAGGAGGGTCGACGTCGCGAGGATCGTGTGCTGATCGAGGCGTTGCGCGATATCCGCGTGGGCGAAGAACTCACTTATGACTACGGCATCAGTCTCGGCGAACGTTTGACGCCGCGCCTGAAAAGCATCTGGGCCTGCCATTGTGGAGATCCGGCTTGTATCGGCAGCATGCTCAAGCCGAAGCGCAAACCCGCGCTCAAGGGCTAAGCCTACTTCTAGCTGAATAAAGCGTCGATCTACCGCGATTGCAATGCGCGGTGCAAAGTTGCAGGCTAGCGCGAAGCCAGTCTCTGCGAAATTAATGTTCGCTGGTGCCTGAGCGTGCTGGCCAAAGGGGAGTGAAGTCAGCGTGGCCAACGAGAAAGTCATCGCAGCGAACGGCGTTTCCGACGAAGACGTTGCACATATCCGTCTGCTTATCCGCAAGGCTGCCGGTGCACTCAGTCATGCATGGCGATGGGGGTCGGATTCGCAGTCGGATATCTTGGTCGTCGACACGTCCAATTTCGCCGGCCAGATGGCGCGTTCGCGAGCCAAGGTTACCGGTATGCGCGTGGTGCTCGTTTGCGATGCCGGTGTCGATACCGAGGGTGATCCCGCTTTCATCCGACCATTCAAACCCGAGAACATCATTGATGTGCTGAACCGGGCAACCGGCGCGTCGGGCTCAATGAGTGGCGTCGTGCGCGCCGGCTCCGACTTTTTCCTTTCGCAGTCACAATTCGATCTGGATTCCGAGAATGAGGATTTGCGACTGATCAGGGACGAGCCGCGGATGTCCGATCCCGATGTAGCGCCGGGGCTGGATGAATTGTTGCGCAACAATCCGCAGGTGGATATTCGCCGCGGCCTGAATCCGCAAAAACTCGACGAGAGCGCCGAAATTGCGGGCGCGGGTGCTCCGACGCGTCGCAGTGCGCATCGCGCGGATGTCGATCGCGAAGCCCTCGCGGTTCCGTTGAATGCCGCTTCAGCCGCGCGAACGCCAGAGCGCAAACAGATGATCGAGGACCTGAGCCTGCATCGTCTGCGTGATCTGCTCGAGGGCGGACTGCTGGGTGGGCCGGTGCAGATTGCCTGGAAAGGGGCCGGGACACTTTCGCTGGATCCCAAGCACAAGGTTTTTCACAGCGGCGATTCCCTGCGCGATCTCGAAGTCTATTGCCGTGAGTCCTCGCGACTCAGCGACTGGCAACGCTTGACCACGGCCGAGCTCGGAATCATTCGAGAGTCGCAGCCTGGCCAGCTATATCAGAATCTGATCTGGCTCGACGTGTTGTTGCATTCGGGCGGGCGGCTTGCATCGAATCTGGATCCGGGCGGAACATTTTCTCTGACCAGCGCATTCAAGCTGGAACAGGACTATCCAAGCTATGCGCGCATTTCAACCGCGTTGATGCAACCCGCGCGCTTGCATGAAATCGCGGCATCCTGCCGCTGCGAAATGACCGATGTGTTCAATGTCGTCAACGCCTATGACGCCATTGGCTGGCTCAAATGGACGCCACGTCCACCGCGTCATCTGGAAGAAGATGACAAGTCCAAATCTTCATTTCTCAAGCGCTTGCGCAATCCGTTCGGGAAAGCGTGAGCGAATCCATTGACGATTAGCGCAATCTCAGCTCCAGACCTCATTGAAGAGCCGCGCGAAGTTCCCGCCAATGATCCTGGCGATGCGGCTTTCAGGATGCCCGCGTTTTGCAAGCAGTCCGGCCAGACGATCCATGCGATCGGCCGAATTGAGATCGGGTAAAAAGGTATAGACATCCGGTTCCTCACCGGGCGCGGAAACGCCTCGCGCACGTCGGTCAGCGACATCCTTTGCGTGCTTGCGACGAAACGCGTCATTGAAATCGATCGGTGAAATCGTGCCGTCGCTGCCGATGCCGACGTGCTCTTCGCCACAGACCTTGATCGCATGTTCGATATGCGCGATCAGGTCGTCGGCCTTGGGCTGGCCCTTGCTACGCAAGAAGGGCATCAGGTAGATGCCGGCGACGCCGCCTTTCTCTCCAAGTTCGCGCAGCTCGACGTCGGTCTTGTTGCGCGGCAGCGTCGCCAAAGCTGCACAACCGGTATGGGTGATCGCGATCGGCTGCTTTGATCGTGCGATGGCCTCGCGAGTCGTGCGCTCGCCGGCATGCGCAAGGTCGACGAGCAGATGGCGTTCGTTGAGTCGTTCGATCAGTTTCTGGCCAAACACGCTGAGTCCGGCGTTGCCCGGTTCGAGGCAGCCATCGCCGACCAGATTTCGACGGTTGTAAGTGAGCTGATATACGCGGACGCCAAAATCATCAAACTGGGTGACGCGATCGAGATCCTCGCCGATCGGTGTCGCATCCTGGAATCCATAAATCAGGCCGAGTCGCCCGCTGCGTTTGGCTTCATCCAGATCGGCGGCCTTGCGGATTTGCATCAGCCGATCCGGATGCGCCGCAATCTGCGCATTCCAGTAAGCCATGTTGGCGATCGTCAGCGCGGGGTCATTGGCGTAACTGCCAACACCACTGACGGTGACGTTGACAGCAGTCAGCCCGCTGGCGCGCACATCCTCCAGCGCCTTGGCACTGAGCGGAGCGTCGGATTCGGCGTTGTACTCGCCGGGGCCACCAAGCGCATCAATGACCGTCGCCCGCGCAAATCCCGGCCAGGATTCGTGCGTACTGGAACCAGCCTGCGCGTTGCTGGCCGATAGCCACATCGGTGCGCTCGCTACCGCGGCCACGCCGAGCAGGAATTTTCGTCGCTGCAAGCTCATGCGTAAGTCCTCATGTCGTTGCGGATAATGAGCTATTTAGAGGGCGCTGTGGCGGTGGCCAGATTGTTCGCGCGCGCCGAAGTCATCACTGTTTCGGCGGTGTCAGCGATCAATCTTCCTCGGCATGCGGCTTGTAGGCGTCGACGAGTTGGCGCTGTACGTTGGTGGGCACAGCTTCGTAGTGGCTGAATTCGATCGTGTAGCGGCCACGGCCTCCGGTCATCGCCCTGAGTTCGGTCTGGTAGTCGGCGACCTCGGCCAGCGGGACCTGTGCCTTGATCACGAGTTCGCCACCACGCACTGAATCAGTGCCGTGGATACGCGCACGCTTGCCGGCAAGTCCGCCGGTGACATCCCCCATGTTCGCCTCGGGAACACTGACGTCCATGTTGATGATCGGCTCAAGCAGCAGGGGCTTGGCCTTGCCGACGGCATCGAGAAACGCCTTCTTTCCAGCCGAGACGAAGGCGACCTCCTTGGAGTCGACAGAGTGGAATTTGCCATCGGTTACGACGACGCGGACATCCTGCATCGGGTAGCCGGCGACGGCACCATGTTCCAACACCATGCGCACGCCTTTTTCGATCGCAGGCAGGTATTGACCCGGAATCGCACCGCCCTTTATCTCGTCGCTGAATTCGAATCCGCCACCGCGCGGCAACGGCTCGACACGCAGGCTGACCTCACCGAACTGGCCGGCGCCGCCGGTTTGCTTCTTGTGCCGGTGATGGCCTTCGGCCTTGCCCGAAATTGTCTCGCGGTAAGCGATGCTCGGCCGATGCGAAATGACCTCGACGTTGTAGCGCTCCTTCATGCGCTCGAGGGTCAGTTTCAGGTGCAGATCGGAAAGTCCGCGGATGATGGTTTCATTGAGTTCCTTGCTGTGTTCGACACGAAAGCAGGGATCCTCTTCGCCGAGTCGGGCGAGCGCGTTGGCGAGCTTTTGTTCCTGTCCCTTGTGCGCGGGTTCGATCGCCAGGCCGAACATCGGCTGCGGAAAATCCAGCGGCTTGAGGTGGATGTGATCCTCGTCGTGGGAATCGTGGAGAACTGCGTCAAAGTGGATCTCGTCAATCTTTGCCACCGCGGCAATGTCGCCCGCAACGGCTTCATCAATCTCGATGTGATCCTTGCCGTGGATGCGGAAAAGATGGCCGATCTTGAACGGCTTCTTGCCATCGTCGATAAAAAGCTGGGTGTCCTTGCGCACGGTGCCCTGGTAGATGCGGAAGATACTGAGCTTGCCGACAAACGGATCATTGGCGATCTTGAAAACGTCAGCGATGACATGCCTGGACGGATCGGCGACGGCCGTGATCGGTTTGGCCTCGGCACCATCGCCCTTGAGGAAGGGCGGGGCATTGCCTTCAAGCGGGTTCGGCAGCAGCCGTTCAATCAGATCGAGCAGCTCACGCACACCGGCGCCGGTGCGCGCCGAGACGAAGCATATCGGTACGAGGTGACCTTCGCGCAGGCATTGCTCGAAGGCATCATGCAGCTCGCTTCCCTTGAGCGCCTTCTCGCCCTCGTCGAGATAGCGGTTCATGACCTTTTCGTTGATTTCGACAACTTGATCGAGGATCTGTTGATGAGCTTCGGCGACCGACGAAAAATCGGACTTACCATCGGGCTTGAAAAAGCAGTCGACGACTTTGCTGGCACCCTCGGCAGGCAGATTGATCGGCAGGCATTCCGATCCGAATTCTTCGCGCAGTTTCTCGGTCAGTGCGGCCAGATCGCATTCGGTGTCGATACGATTGACGATGAGGACGCGGGCGAGATTGCGCTGACGCGCGTACCCCATCAGGCGCCGCGTGCTGTGTTCAATGCCATTGCTCGCATTGACAACCACGGCGCAGGTTTCGACCGCAGCCAGCGCCGACAGCGTGGGCCCGCGGAAGTCCGAATATCCCGGGGTATCGATCAGGTTGATGTGGCAGTCGCCGTGATTGATCGAGACCAGAGCCGCCAGCATGGAATGCCTGCGTTCTTTTTCCATCGGATCGAAATCGGAAACGGTGTTGCCGCGTTCGATCGTGCCTGCCGTTTGTATCGTGCCGCCGGCATGCAGCAGGGCTTCGAGCAAGGTGGTTTTGCCGGCGCCGGCATGGCCTGCC
>JBBQTY010000050.1:0-21620 GCA_038234445.1 Lysobacterales bacterium | reverse complement strand
CGTCAGCGTGGCCGACGACGGAATACCCAGCGTCGCGCCACCGGTCGGTGCGCCGAGGGTCAGCGATACTGTTTCGTCCGGTTCCGGTGCAGCGTCGTCGTTGACCGTGATCGTGACCGTGCGGTCGGTCGCATCGCCATCTGCCCAGGTCAAGTTCAGGCTCGAGGTCGTGTAGTCACTGACGATTGCCGCGGTGCCGCCGAGTGCGATGGTCGTGCTGATCGCGCCCGCACTTCCGCCGCTGCGACTGACCGTGAAAGTCGCCGTGCCGACGTTCTCCATCACGCTTTGATCCGCCGGATTTGGCGAGAACTGCAAGGTCCCGGGCGAACCGTCGTCATTGGTGATGGTGCCGATCCCGAGTGGGTCGGCGAGACTGGCGTTCAAAGGATTAACCACAGGATCAGCGAGCTTGACGCTGAAGCTTTCGGTCGGCAGCGGTTCGAAGGTTGTATCGCCGACGACGTTGACCGTGACCGGCATCGACAGCATGCCGCTTGGAATCGTCACGACCTGGTTGATGCTTGCATAGTCGGATGGCGCCAGCGCCGTATCGCCGGGATCGCCACTGGTAACCTGCACGCTGACTGCGCGTCCGCTCGGCGCATCGAGCGACAACGTGAAGGTGAAAGGCGTATCCGCCGGACCGTCACCTTCGTCGAGCGGGCCAACATCATTGATCGAGAGCTGCGGCAGCGGATCGTTGTCGGTGATGGTGCCAACCGCCTGCAGATCGCTGCCAGCGATCGTCGTGTTGCTCGCGCTGATGTTCAGTATCAAGGTCTCGTCGTCCTCATCCAGCAGATCGCCGACGATGTCGATCGGGACATTCACGCTCAGCGTGCCGGCCGGGATCGTGACGGTCTGGCCGATCGGGGCGACGTAGTCGGATCCGGCGACGGCGCTGCCATCGGCGGTGGTGTAAGTCACTACAACATCCAGTCCACTGGCTGTTGAAAGGGTGACCGCGAATGGCATCGACACCGTGGCATCGCCCTCAGCGATGCTGGTGTCGGCAACGCTGATGGTCGGTGCCGCATCGTCGTCGGTGATCGTGAGCACCGTGGTAGCGGGACTGCCCGCCACCGCGCCGCTGACATTCTGCAACTCGAAGTTGACCGTCTCATTAGTCTCGTCGAGGTTGTCGTTATTGATCGCGATCGTGAACTGCTTGTCGGCATCGTCGCCGTCAGCCCAGGTGATCGGATTGATGCTGGTCAGCGCATAGTCGATGCCGCCGCCGCTGGCGGATCCGGGCGAAGCCGATACAACGACATCGACGCTGACTGCACCCGTCGGAGCACCGAGCCGTTGCAAGACGAGCGTTGCCGTGCCGTCGGCCTCGGCGACCGTATAACTTGATGTCGCAAACGCAACTTCCTGCGGGATGCCGGCCGGCGCGGAAAACTCCGAGGTGTTGTTGGCGGGATCGGTCAAGCCGAGACCATCAACCGGCGGCACGTCGGTCGGAAACAGGTCGGTTGCGGTCATCACGATTGACGTGCCGCGGGGGTCGGCAGGCGTCGACGGCGTGGCCGATGACGTGCAGACACCGGCGACGCAAGTGCTAACCGTGCCACTGATCGGCAAACCCGCCGCGTCGGTGGTCACCATTTCGTCGAACAGGAAGCTCATTCCATCCGGCTTTTGCGAAAAATATTCGATGCGCAGTTGTGTATTCGGCCGGGTGACGATGCTCCAGCTGGCGCTGGTTGCACCGCTGCCCGCGTTGAAGCCCGGTGCAGTGCAGGTCGGCAACGGCACGCCGTTGGCCGTGCAGATTGTCGGCTGGTTCTGTCCGAAGTTTGCGTAATTGGTGTTCGGATCATCGCCCGCCGGATCGGGTTGCACGTCGGACGCATCGATATCGTGTTCAAGATCGATGCCGATACCTAAGCCAGGCGTGGTTACACCATTGGCGTAGATCTGGTTGCGCTGGATCAGGTTGGACCAGCCGTTGTTCAGCGTACCGTCGCGCATGGCGACGCCATTGATCCCGTTTGCCGCGATCACGTTGTCGTCGAGATCACCCGGGCCGCCGATGATCGTGCTGCTCGCCGACGAAACCACAATGCCATTGCCTTTATTCCCAAGAGTAAAAATGTCGAGACCGGTCGGAGGTGCAACGCCAATGAAGTTGCCGCGAATGAGGTTGCCGACCGCGTTGCTGCCGCGCACGAGAATGCCGTGGCGCTCGTTGTGCAGAATGAAATTGGCCTCGAATACCTCACTGCCGCCAATCTGATTGCCCGCGGTCGTGATGACGATGCCATTGCCGGAGTTGCCGACATCAAGCAACTGGTCGGCCGGGCCGAATGCAGCGCCGGCCGGAAACGCGAACAGTCCGATGGCGTTGCCGAAAATGCGTACGCCCTCGCCAGAAACGAGAATGCCGCCGCTGGTATCGCCGCCATACTGATCGAGCGCGCCACCACCGTTGTCGCTCTTGTTGTCGCTGATGACATTGGCCGGACCGATGAAGGTCGTATAGCTGGTCGGGTTGTCCGGTGCAGTGCCGTCATTGTCGATGGTCGCGGTGATGTCGATGCCGTTGTCGCCGTTGCCGAGTTCGAGGCCCGGCAAACCGCCGAGCCCGATCACGTTGCCGGCAATGAAATTCGGCAGCAGCACGCTGCCGCTGATGGCGATGCCGTCGTTTACGTTACCGCTGATGACGTTGCCCGGGCCGATGAAATTGCCATAGGCGCCGTTGCTGAGAACAACCGCATCGGGCGAGCCGCCGCCGGTGCCGTTCGGGATCGCCGACAGCGAATCGGCGCTGAGACCGATGTTGTTTCCAGCGACGAACGAATTGACCGTCATCGGGTTGTTGAGCGTGATCGCCGCCAGTAGATTGCCGGAGATGTGGTTGCCGGTAATGAAGTTGGGCTTGGCGATGATCGTCAGTGCACCCTGCAGTGCGGTGGCATAAGCCGCGATCCCAGCGAAGCTGGTCGGCGGATTGTCGAGCAGGTTCTGAATATCGGGAATCGCCGGCGGCGGGATCGTGCCGTCGATATTGATGCCATCGCCGTCGTTCGGTGCCGCCGCATTTCCGCCCGGATTGGTGCCGATACGATTGTTGGCGAAGGTGTAGCCGTGCCCGCTCGCGTCGATGCCGTCATCTGCGCAATTGCGGATGACCAGATTGCTGATGGTCGAGCCCTGGCCGCCGTCGGGATTGTGGATGGGGGGAACGTTGGTATCGGTGCCGGTCGAGATGAGGTCGACGCAATCGAAACCGCCGACACCATTGACGCCAGCGCCATTGATGTCGACACGGCCACCGACGGCGCCGGCATTCGTGCCATCAATGGTGACTTTGGCGCGAATATCGGGCAGATCCGCCGTCAACGTGATCGAGGTGATCGCGGGTGCGAACGTGATCATGTGCGGGCCGGTCTGCTCGTTCGCCTCCTCGATCGCCGCACGCAGCGAGCAGGTTCCGGCGGCGGTCTTGCACAACGCATCATCCGGCGTATCGGCATCGGCATCGCTGGTTGCATCGTTGACGACGAAGTTCAGGGCATGCACAGGCGCAGCAAGCGCAAATGCGAGGACGAGTGCGATGACGACTGGGCGAATCATGGACATGGAAGCTCTCCCGGCAAGCCAGACTGGGTGAAATCAACGGTCTCGTCAGGAGTCCGTCCTTGTACAAACGTAAAACGGCGAACAAAGCGAACAGAGGCCAACTTATTTTTCGCACAGGCTTCGGGAACCCGCCAGATCGCCTCCTTTAGACCAGAAATGTGGATCGCCGGTCGGGCCATTGCGAGATTCAACGGTGCGCCATGCATGACCATTCGGCCACGACCACGCCGGGCCAGGCGGGCACAATGCGCGCTTATCCCGGGAGAAATGGCCGATGAAAGCAGGTCTTGTTGCACTGTTGCTGCTGATGCTGTGTCCATACGGCGTTCACGCCGAGTCGATCTACGCGCGCAGCCCATCGCTGCACGGAGACAGTTTGGTCTTCACCGCCGAAGGTGATCTTTGGCGCGTTGCGGCGGCGGGGGGAACCGCGCAGCGCCTGACCAGCAATGCAGATGAGGAGATTGAAGCTTCGATTTCAGCGGACGGTCGGCGCGTCGCCTTTGTCGGTGGCTACGATGCGAGCCCGGAGGTCTATGTCATGCCGATCGATGGCGGCTCGCCGAAACGCCTGAGTTTCGATGGCGCCCCGGTCCACGTGGTTGGCTGGACGCCGGACAACGAAGTGCTCTACAGCAGCGCGGCAGTGACCGGACCGGGCAGCAGCATGGTCTTGCGTGCGGTCAATCCGGATTCGCTGGCTCAGCGAACCTTGCCATTCGCCGATGCCAATCAAGCCAGTTTCGATGTGGCGGATGGTTCGATCTTCTTCACCCGCTTCGGTCTGCACATCACCGGTGACCATGCACGCGGATACAAAGGTGGCGCCATGGCACAGATCTGGCGCGCGCCGCTCGATGGCCGCACGGAAGCCACGCGCCTGGCAGCGGATCTGAACGCCTCGATACGCCGACCGATGTGGTGGCAAGGTCGCCTCTATCATCTGAGCGATGAAACCGGCAGCGACAATCTCTGGAGCATGGCCGCGGATGGCAGTGATCGTCGCCCGGTGACTTCGTTCAGCGAATTCGAAGTGCGCGACCCACAATTGCAGAATGGTCATATCGTTTTCCAGTACGGTGCCGATATCCACGACTTCGAACTCGCGACTGCCAAGGATCGGATCGTGCCGATCAACCTCGTCAGCGATTTCGAGCAACGCCGCACACGCTGGCTCGATAAGCCACTCGACTATCTCGATGACGTCGCGCTGTCGTCCGATGGCTCACGCACCGTCCTCGTCGCGCGCGGCGCAGCGACCCTTGCCGCAACCGATGCACGTCGTCGTATCGACATTGCAGTGCCGAAAGATGCACGGATTCGCGCGGCGGTGCCAAGCACGGATGGAAAATCGATCTACGCGATCAGCGATATCGGCGGGCATGAGGAGATCTGGCGTTTTCCGGCCGATGGCAGCGGTCCTGGCGAAGCGCTGACGCGCGATTCGAACGTGCGCCGCTGGCATCTGTATTTGTCGCCGGATGGCAAATCGCTGGCCTTCGATGACAAACGTGCGCGTTTGTCGATCCTCGATCTTGATACGCGCAAGGTTCGCGTCATCGATGACGCACATTTTGGCGGCGATGATATCTACGCCTCGGTGAGCTGGTCGGCCGACAGCAAGGTTCTCGCCGTGGCCCGAGCGGACAGTCGCGAAAGTCGCCCGCAGATCGTCTTGCTCGCCCGTGACGGTTCGCAAAAAGCCGTCGTCACCAGTGATCGTTACGAAAGCACATCGGCGACGTTCTCAGGTGATGGTCAATGGCTTTACTTTCTTTCCAACCGCGAGTTCACAGCCACGCCGCGGGCACCTTGGGGTGACCGCAACATGGGGCCAAGTTTTGATCGACGCACGAAGATCTATGCACTCGCATTGCAGGACGGGAATCGCTTCGCTTTCCAGCCGAACGACGAGCTGAGCAAGGATGACAAGGCGGCCAGCAAGGGCAAGGACGACGACAAGAAGGACGACAAGACCAAGAAGGATTCAAAGTCGCCCGCACTTGCGGCCATCGCCTGGAATGGACTGGCCGATCGCCTTTATGAAGTCCCTGCGGATGCCGGCAACTTCCGCTCGTTGGCGGTCGACGACAAGCGTCTGTATTTCATCGATGAAGGCAGCGGCGGCGATGCGCACCCGCAACTGAAAACACTCGCACTCGGCAACGAAGGCGATGAAGTGAAGACCTTTGCCGATGAGATCGGCAATTATCAGCTGTCGGCCGACGCCAAAAAGGTTTTGCTGGTGAAGTGGAGCGAGCATGGTGCCGGCGCGATGTTCGTCGTCGATGCCGGTGACAAGGCACCCGACAAGATGGACAAGAGTAAATTGCGCGTTTCCGACTGGCGCCTGGCGATCGATCCGCGCGCGGAATGGCGACAAATGTTCAACGACGCCTGGCGCATGCACCGTGAGTTCTCGTTCGATCCCGCCATGCGTGGCGTCGATTGGGATGCTGTGCATGCACGCTACCTGCCTTTGCTCACGCGCGTGGCCGATCGCAACGAGCTCGAAGATCTGACCGGCCAGATGACGGCCGAACTCGGCATCCTGCATTCGCAGGTACGCGGTGGCGACGAACGCCATGATGACGAGGTCGCCAAACCGGCTGCACTCGGCGCCGATCTGGTTGGCGTCGCCAATGGTCTCAAGGTCACCCACATCTACCGCAGCGATCCCGAGCTGCCGAATGCGCGTGCGCCGTTGGCCCGACCCGGTGTAAATGCACGTGAAGGCGACGTGTTGACGGCGATCAATGGCCAACCGGTGCGCAATCCCGCCGATGTCGCCGATGCTTTGGCCAATCAGGCCGGTAAGCAGGTGCTGCTGGCCTTGAGTCGCGACGGCCAGATGATCAAGACGATCGCCACGCCGGTCGATAGCCGCAGCGTATCCGGATTGCGTTATGGCGACTGGGAACAAAGCCGTCGAGAGCGCGTGCTCGACAGCGGCAAGGGTCGCATCGGTTACCTCCACCTGCGCGCGATGGGCCCGGGCGATATCGCCGATTTTGCCCGCGAGTTCTACACCAACATCCATCGCGACGGCCTGATCATCGACGTGCGGCGAAACAATGGCGGCAATATCGACAGCTGGATCATCGAGAAGCTGCTGCGCCGTGCGTGGGCGTTCTGGGTTTATCCGGAATCGCCGAAGGAATTCAACATGCAGCAGACCTTCCGCGGCCACCTCGCGGTATTAATCGACGAACGCACCTATTCCGATGGCGAAACGTTCGCCGCCGGCATCAAGGCCTTGAACCTCGCGCCACTGATCGGCCAACGTACATCCGGTGCGGGCATCTGGCTGTCCGGTCGCAATTCGCTGGTCGACGGTGGTATTGCACGTGTCGCCGAGTTTCCGCAGTTCAGCGCCGCTGATGGCCGCTGGATCATCGAGGGCAAAGGTGTGTCGCCCGATATCGCGGTGGTCAATTCGCCGGTCGCCACGTTCAAGGGCGGCGATGCGCAACTTGATGCCGCATTGAAATATCTTGAAGCCAAACTGGTCAGCGATCCGGTCAAGTCGGTCACGCCACAAGCATTGCCACCGCGTGGCCAACCGGCCTGGGACATGCAATAGAACGGATCCGCGCGTCGGCCACATGGGTCGACGCGCGGTATTTTTTCAGTCGGAAGAACGTCCGCTGCGCGGAATCAGGTGGATGGCAGTCTGTCGGCCGTCCTGATAACGAAAACGGTTTCCATCGAAGCTGCCATCTTGCTCGAGCATGATGCGAACTTCCTTTTTCCATTCCGGAATATCCATGGCGGCATTGAGCTCGATCGAATAGACCGTACTGGCGTGCATCGGAAAGTCGCCGCTGCCCGGTACGCCATCTTGCTGATCCCACATGCCGATGGTTGGGCCCGCAGCATGTCCGTGATTGCCGAGCGGGTGGGTATAGATGGTTGCCTTGATATCTTCCTTTCTCGCCTGTGCCAATGCATCTGCGAGGATTCGATTGCCGGTTTTGCCGTTGGCGAACTGGCTGGTCAGGATGTCCTGCAAACGGTTGGCCTTGAGCATGGCCTTGGCGATCCCCGCTGGCACCTCGGTCTCACCGGGGCGCAACACGTAGGCATGCTCCTGTACATCGGTATTCAAGCGCAGGTAGGTGATTCCGAAATCCACATGCAGCAGATCACCTTCGCGGATGATCTCGTCAGCCGGATGATCGATGAAGCTCTTCAGATGGTCGAAGTTCTCACCGTCGTTGCGCTGAATCGATACGGTCGGATGGAACCAGGTATCGAGATCGAGATCGCTGACTCGCTGGCGCAACCACCAGACGACATCATCACTGGTCGTGATGCCGGGCGTGATGACCGCCTCCGAGAAGGCTTCGGCAATGATTGAATGGGTGATGCGCGCAAGTTGCGGATAGATCTGCATCTCACGGGCGGTGCGCGTTTCGAGCCAGCCAACCGCCAGATCCTGCGCCGAGACGATGTGTGATCGAAAGCGCTCGGGCAAGGCGCGGATCAATTCGTCGTAGTCCGTCTTGACCAGGCCATCGGCATGGGCAAAATCCGCTGAAGTATCGATGGCGATCTTGTTCGGGTTGTGCGTCGTGACGATATCGGCAAGCGCATCCCATTGCTGCGGAAAGCGCTGCATGTCCCAGGCTGCCGTGATGCGATCGCCGACGTTGTAGCGGGCAACCGCAAGCTTTTCGAACTTGCCCGCGGCATCGCGCGTGAAGACGAGGATCGTGCGTCGACGCGCATTCAACCAGGTCGCCGGCAGCATCGTGCGCAGCACCGGATCCTCGTTGTATTCGCGCGATACAACGATCCACATGTCGATGCCATTTTTCTGCATGAGCGCGGGCAGCACGGTATCGAGGCGCTCGGCGAGAATTTCGTCGATCACGCGCGCTTGGTCGCGCACCGACAGGATTTCGCTCGCCGCACATGGCGCTGCGGTAACGAGGAGCATGCAAAACAGCAACAGATTCTTCATGGGTTGGCTTCGCTTCAAAATTCAGCCAAGCCTGTCATCCCCACGTCGCGCTGGCAATCCAGCCATCGCCGCAATCAAGTGGCGGCTACGGCTTCGCCGCAGCCGCCACTCTCAAGGGCTCGTTACAAACCAAGCACCTTGTCGACGCTGGCCTGGGTCATCGGGTGATAGCCCGGTCGCGCCTTCTGATAGACGGCCTTGGCAAAGGCCTTGCCATCGTCGGTCTTGGCCAGCTCTTCGTAGATCGGCACGACCAGCTTGCGTCGGCCAATACGCTCGATGAAGGCGGCAATCTGTGGGCGCGCATCGAGATAGCCCGCACGCACGGTGGCCACATACCAACGGTAGGCGATTTCGGCATTGCCGGTGCCGCTTAACTTCCAGGCTTTGTCGAGCGCTTTCATTTGCGCGATTGACGGCTTCTCGGGCAAGGCATTTAGGAAACGCAGCCACTCGTAGGTCACCCAACGCTTGGCCGGAATATCCTTTGCCGCGAGCTTTCCGGCGAAAAATTCAGCCGTTGATTTGTCCACGCCATCAAACCGAGCCGAATGCGCAATCGGTGCCGATGCCGGAATGCCGGGCTGATGCAGCCATTCGTCGATCTCCGCCGAGCTGACCTTTCCAGGATATTTGCTTTCAAGATTTTCGCTGTAGTAGCGCAGGAAGTCCGGCGTGGTGATGCTCTGGAACGCATAGTGATCGAAATAAGCGCGCAGGAACGGATCGAACGCCTCACGTCCGTAGCGTGATTCGAGGAAACGCAGGAACCAGCGGCCCTTGTCGTAAGGCACGCCGGAAAGGCCCTCGTCCGGATCGATGCCTTCGAGATCGGTGACAAGCAACTGATCACGCGGCTTCATCCCTTCCATCTCGGTGTGCAATTCCTGATCGTCGACCACCAATTGCATGGTCGCCTCATCCTTGCCGTACACGGCCTCGACGATGCGATTCTCGACATAGGTCGTGAATCCCTCGTTGAGCCACATGTGTTGCGCGTTCGCATTGGTGACGAGATTGCCCGACCATGAATGCGCGAGTTCATGGGCAATCAAGCCGACCAGGCTTTTGTCGCCAGCAATCACGGTCGGCGTGGCGAAGGTGACGCGCGGATTTTCCATGCCGCCAAATGGAAAGCTCGCCGGTAGCACGAGAATGTCGTAACGCTCCCAGCGATACGGTCCATAGAGTTTTTCGGCCGCCTCGATCATCGCCTCGGTATCTTCGAATTCCTTGGCGGCCTTGGCGACGACAGCGGGCTCGGCGAACACCGCCGTTCTCGGTCCTGTGGAGCGCACATCGAGTTCGCCCACGCTCAAGGCCAGCAGATAGGAAGGAATCGGTTGCTTCATGCTGAAGCGATACTCGCCGTCGAGCGGATGCTTGATGTCGTTGTCAGCGCTCATGACCACGCGCAATGCCTTCGGCGCATGGATGTGCGCGCTATAGGTGAAGCGTATCGATGGCGTGTCTTGCAGCGGCACCCAGCTGCGCGCGTGAATGGCCTGGGACTGCGAAAACATGAATGGCTGTTTCCCGCTGGCCGTCTGCGCTGGCGTCATCCATTGCAAGCCGGATGCCTCAGGCGAGGTGCGATAGCCGATGCGCAGCTTTGAGACCAATTTTTTCATCTCGATATGCAGCGCGGAACCAAAAATCGGATCGCGCGCATCCAGCGTGTAGGGCAGATCTTCGGACTTGCCCTGGTCATTGATCGATTGGATCGACTCGATGGTGAGATCGCGGGTATCAAGAACCAGCTCATCGGCCGTTTTATCGCGCCATTCCAATGCAAGCTCGGCACTGCCGACGAGTTGCTTGTGGCTGAAATCAACGCTCAAATCGAGGTCAACCGCGGTCACCGCAACCTTGGCCGGTTGCGCATAGCTGTGCGGATCGGCTTCTGCCCATGCGCGGGCGAATGGGGCTGCGATCAGCAGTGAAACAAAAATGAAACTGGCTTTCATGAATCCTCCGGTGCTAGGTTGCGAGTATGCCATCGTCAATTTCGTAAGCGGACCAGGACGGCCGACACGAAAAACTGAGCGATGACTGGCAATGCATTGGAGATCAGGGGGCGTCGTGGTCGAGCTTTGGGACAACCTGCAAGCGCTGCTTGAATGCACGTCATTCGAGCACCTGCGCGCGCATGCCGATCGGCACGTGAAGCGCCTTGGCTTCGACAACTGGATCTACTCTGGCGCAAGTACGGTGAGGCACACGGAAGATCCGCTGGTGGCTTTTCCGGCAGACTGGATGAGCCATTATCGGCGTCACAGCTATTTCGATGTTGATCCGGTCATCGAGCATTGCCGACTCCGCTTGACCCCCTGCCTGTGGGCGGCTGACCCGAGAGCGCGTCACGCTGGCTATTTGACGCGTTTTTTCAGCGAAGCTGCCGATTTTGGCCTGTGCGCCGGAATTGGATTACCGACCCATGGGCCCAGCGGGCCGCCGAGCATGTTGTCGGTCGCCACCAGCGACAGCGCGCACGCCGCCTCCTACCTGCGCCAACTCGGCGAACTGCAGTTGCTCGCTTCGTTTGTCCACGAAGCGCAGGTGAGGATCAATAGCCAGGCCACACAGGCCCAGGTTCATCTGACGGCCCGCGAACTCGATTGCCTACGCTGGGCCGCCGAGGGCAAGACCAGTTGGGAAATCGGCCAGAAACTCGGAATTTCCGAGCGCACCGCAATCTTTCACCTGAACAACAGCGCGCGCAAACTCGGTGTCATCGGCCGTCGTCAAGCCATTGCCAGGGCGATGAGCCTGCAACTGATCGCGCTCTGACGCGCCCCGCCGCGGCGGTTAGCAAATAAATCCGAAGAAAACAAGCTGTCAGAACTGACAGCTATCGCGATCAGTTTTTCGCGGGCATCCTGTCGTCAAGTGATCGGCCTTGCCGTCACGCCCCTCCCCCTAGTCGGACGAGGGGAGACCGGTCCGCAGGACGCGTACCGCTTCTCGTCCGACTTTTAGTTTCCCGAAAAAACCGCTCGCTGAGCGGTTTTTTCGTTGTGCGACCCCGCCAGATCAGACCCGGTATCCGCGATGGATGGCAACAATGCCTGCGGAGAGGTTGCGCACATCGACGCGGGCGAGGCCGGCCTGCTCCATGATCGCTTTCAACGTGGCCTGATCCGGATGTTTTCGAATGGATTCGGCGAGATAGCGATAGCTGGCGTCGTCGCCGGCGATTAGCTTGCCGATACGTGGCAACACCGAGAACGAGTGGAAGTCATACAGCGGCTTGAGCAGCGGCTCACGCACCGCCGAGAACTCAAGCACCAGCGCGCGACCACCGACCTTGAGCACGCGATGGATTTCGCTGAGCGCGTTTTCCTTGCGCGTCACATTGCGCAGGCCAAATGCCATCGTCACGCAATCGAAACTTTGATCCGGAAACGGCAACGCCTCGGCGTCAACCTGGGCGTAGTCGAGACCACGCAGCAGTCCGCGGTCAATCAGCCGATCACGGCCAACACGCAACATGTCGCCATTGATGTCGGCGATGACAATGCGACCGTCCTTGCCCACGCGCGGCAGCAACAAGGCGGCGATATCACCGGTACCCCCGGCCAGATCAAGTACCTGATCGCCAGCCCGCACGCCGCTGGTGGCAACGAAATGACGTTTCCACAAACGATGCACACCGAACGACATGAGGTCGTTCATGATGTCGTAATTGCGCGCGACCGACGTGAAAACCTCGCCAACGAGGCGAGCCTTGTCGCCCTCGGCGACATCGCGAAAACCGAAATGGGTAGTACCGGATGTGCTCATGCCCGGCATCCTAGCCCACTGCGCCGCGGAATCGTAGCTTGCCTCCGGCAGTGAGGCGCGCGACAAGAGGTCGCTTGCGAATTCGGCAACCTCGCGGCAAAGCCGCTTTCATTCCCGCCAGACTCAAGAGCGCGTCGCCTTCGCCCCCGAACTTGACGTTGCAGCTGGTTACGCGCGACAAAGGAAGGCTGCATCCGCCGGCAGCAACAGAGTGCTGGACATTGGGAAACCTCCCCATTGATTCTCACGCTCTGATCGCGCCCGAATTTTCATTGCAGGTAACCGGATCCGATCTGAATGGCACTGACTTTGCGAACCAGGCAACCAAATTTCGTCATGCCGGCGAAAGCCGGGATCCATTTTCAGGTGGTCAAGATCAAGATGGATCCCGGCTTCCGCCGGGATGACGGCGTTAAGTCAGTACCATTCGCATCCGATCTGATTCTTGTCAATTGACGCCTACTGCAAGAGCCAAGAGTATCGCCACGCCTGCCAGCCCGACCCAACCTGGGTGACGAGCTCTGGTGCCGACTAGGAAAAGAATGGATGCCCCAAGAAAAGCGGCAGAAGTTGCGTTGAAGACAATGACCCGGATGGACAGCGCATCGGTCGTGGATCCGAGTTGAAAGAGAATCGTCGCAAGCGCAAATCCAAAAATGGTGACCACGTGCCAGGTGGCCCACAGAATGCGGATATTTCGCTCACTCAATGGCGGCGCAGCTTGCGCGGGAACGACTGATCCTGATCGCAGCTTGCGAAAGATCAGAACCTCGCCAAGGACCGAGTGCACCACGCCGATGAGTACGGCAAGCACGGCGGCATAATTTGCGTAATTATCCATTTTAGTTATCCAGTCAATAATCCGCCGAGCGACAAAGGTCGCATGGCTCGCAGTGTCCGGATCCATTCAAGGCATGATTAAACCTGCTGGCGCACATACGCTGCCTTGTACTTTGCGGGAATCTCGACTGGCTGAAGCATTCCCGCGAGCGACAGCACAATCAACAGGGAAACCACGCCGCCGACCAGCATGGGCAACGTTACAGCAAGTACTCGGGCGGTGCGATTCGTCGCTGGGAGCGTCCAGTACGCGGCGCAGCCGAGATGAGTAAATAGCGCGAAAACGCCGAGAAAATAGTAGGGAGCAAAGAAGAACTGGTTTGGTGGCACATGCAAACCTGCCGCCGCGAAGTAGAAGATGGTATCGAGGTTGAGAACCGTCCGACCGTACAGAACTGCTCCAACATGCACCAGCAGGAAGAACGTGAGATAGGCACCCGATATGGCCTGCAGCCATGGGATCAGACCACGCCGTTGCTTCCAACGATGAATGACAAACCGCAAGCCCGTTGCGATCTGGATTGCCACACAGGCAAGAAGCATGGCCTCGACAACGCGCTGACGGTAGATAAGGCGAGCGGCTTGCATGAAGGCGATATGCGAAGAGACGCTCGACAACGATGCAAGGTGATTTGCGATATGCAGGCACGCAAAGGCGGCGATAAGCATGGCTGAGGTGCGATGAAGCGTGCGAAGGGTCATATGGAGGCTGCCAACACCAGAAATGCGCCGCCGAGTCAGCGCTCGACTTGTAAAAGCTGAAAGAGATTGGTCACTCCGTTTGAGCCGCGAAAATCAGGCTCGACATGCGATGCGTGTCAGCGATATTTGAACCCGGTAATCAGAATATCAAAAGAGCATTTCTTTCCAGACTCATGTCTGGACGTGGATCACAGCCTGATCACGCTTGCCAGCATGGAGTCGAGCTCTTGATTCAACGATCGACATAACCTGACGCCGCACGGCGGCCGTCAGGTTATGTCTATGTGACGTTGCTACCACGGAGCTCCGTTTCCTATTGGGCGTCGTAGATCCGAATCTCCGGCCCGGCCATGAGGTAAGCCTTCAAGGCGCCGACGACATCGTCACCGAACAACGTGCTTTTCAGATAGCTCTCTGCTGATTCGCGCGTATCGAATCCGTGAAGCACCTGCACATCTTCTTCGCGAAGTAGCAGCTCTTTGGACTTTGCACCGTGGATCGTCGTGAGAAACGGCGACTTGTATTTCGAATAGACCGCGCCCGCCTTGGCCCTGTCTGCCATCGATACCTTCAGCGTGATCTCTAGATACGCTCCTGACATTTTCATTTCCTGTCTGTTTGTTTGTGCGGGATCGCCGCCACGAAGCATCCCAATCGGGTGCTCGACGCCAATCTGACAGGCTAACCAGAGTTCGTCTGTTCTCCAGATGACAGTGCTGCGACGGCTCACGACTCGATGAGCTGTTCGATATCTTCGATTCGACGAACGCATACGTACTCGCGGTTATAGCCGAGAACGCCTTTGTCTCGAAGCTTGTTGAGAAGCGTACTGACAACAGGACGGCTCGCCCCCACAAGGTCGGCCAACTCTTGCTGGGTGAGACGCAGGTGCTGCCCAAAGCCATGCTCGCAGCGCGTCGCGAAACCTCCCGATAGCTCATGGAAGATTTCGGCCAGGCGAACCTCGGTTCGTTTGAACGCAAAGCCTTCGAGTCTGCGTTGCAACTGACGTTGGCGGCTCGCAAGAATTGCGACAAATTCCCAGCAGAGCGCTGGATGATTGATCAGCAGGCGCTGAAACTCCTCGATAGGCACTCGCCATACCAAAGCCGCTCCCTTGGCCCTCGCGGTGTCTTCGTTCTCGCTGGCGCCACCAAGTGCGGCGCCAAAAAAATCTCCTGGCGCCAACGCGGCCGTCGTCAACGCTGCTCCTTCGCGGCTTACCCGCGCCAGCGTCACCTGCCCGCGGATTACACAGAACACAGCGCGATCGCACTGACCCTGACGATAGATCGCAGCCCTGTGTCTGAACGCCAGGATTCGTGCCGTCGGACAGTCACGATGTAGCTCCTCCGTCGGTATTCCCGACAAGAGCGGCGAGCCATCCAGATCGCTGGGTGTACTCACGGAGTTCGCAAAGCTTTCACGATATTCACCGCCGCAAATCGGGCATGACGAGGTTGCAGGACAGCGGCGTCACGAGACGTCTGCTGAAATCTTCTCCCCCGGATCTTGGTGCATTCGACCCACACCAGCAAGAGGCGCCATGCAAGGCAAGCTGCTTGGATCGAATCCGATTCATTGTCCGTTGACGCTGAACCTGGAGCCCAGTCGTTGCGAGAATGATTCGCTCATGCCGTGCAAAATATAGCCTACACTTTAGACATTTTAATATTCATGGTTTGAACGCGATCAAAGTTCAATTCATGCATCAGGTCGATCCCAGTCACCGTTGCCAGGTCTCGCGAAGATCGGCTCCAATCCATCGATGGTTTTTCCAGGGCTCAAAACAGACATCTATTAGCCGGATGGCATCGCAGACATGTCCAGCCACATCGCTCCCCAAACGTGACCATCCGGATCAGCGAAATCGCGTCCATACATGAATCCGTGATCTTCAACAGGATTGATGTCGGCGATTCCGCCGTTTTCCGAGGCGGACTGGTTCATGGCATCGACATCTTCGCGGGAATCGCATGAGACCATAAGCGCGACCTCGCTGGACGTTCTCGGTGGAATTGGGCGAGTCGTCAACGTGCGCCACTTCGCGTGAGTCAAGAGCATGACGCTGATCGACTCGCTCCACACCATCATTGCCGCAGTATCGTTCGTGAACTGCGGATTGCTAGTGAAGCCGAGGGCGGCGTAGAAGGCTTTCGATGCTGCCAGATGAGTGACGGGCAGACTGATGGTGATCGTTCGCGGCATGGATGCTTTCCTGCTGGTTGGAATTCAGACGGCACACGTTTGTAGCAAGCCGTGGTGCGCAGGCGTCGCTTGTCAGAACCATGACGACACCCTTCCTCGACAGTACTTCAGGCGCCGGGCACGGGCATGCACTCCATGACTTCGACGGCTTCACCGGGAAAGATCGAAAAGTGCGGGTGGTTCTCGAACAACTTGGCGGCGGCCTCTTGCGACTCGGCGGAGACGACAATGTAGCCGCAGATGTTGTTCTTGCCGCTCTCGATTCCGTCTGTCGATATGCGAAGGGTATTTCCGACCGGGCCGCCCGTGACCGAGATCTGGCTTTTGTTGGCCTCCATCCAGGCATACCAGGCCTTCATTCCGCTCTGCATCCGCTCTTGTCGCGCCGATTCACTCAGCGCGTTCCATCCGGACTTTTCATTTGTTTCGGGTGTGCCAGTAAAAACGGCGAGAAAATTCTTCATGCGGCGATCCTCCAGGTTGATTTCAGGCGTAGTACTACGCGTCGACTTGCATCCCCTCCTTCAACGACGAATGACCTGGGCTGGAATCGACATGGATCCGAAGTCAATACGTACTGTGTGGATTGACCCCTCTCGAGAAATAACGTTCGCTCGGCCATCCCTCGGAAAACTCATCCTCGCCATCGCAAGAAAAAATCCACCCCTGCGCTGGGTGATGCTCTCACATGAGTTCGGCTACCATCCCAACGCCCGCTATTGCCACCCCTGCATCGCACGGGGACCGCAGCCTGCGTAAACCCTTTTCCTTCACCGTCAGTGGGACAAGAGTGACAAGGATTCAGACCGAGACGGAGAAAACCCAACGAACTTTCAGGCCGTTAAAACGTGCTTAGGCAGATCCTCAAACACCGACAAATCCGATCATTGAATGGGGTCTCCGGGCGCGGCTTATACCCTGGTCCGAGTGAGCAACAGCGACTCGTCAAGATCGTGGCGACCGAAGGAAGTCGCCTTTTGTGTGACGGAAATGCAGCCCGACATCCGCGCCTTGGCGCATTGTACTGACTACACCGCAAGCAACAAAGGGACAATTAACTACCAGCAAAAGCCCGAACGCTCAAGCGCAACCGCATCACACGTGGGTAGTTGACGGGAAATCTCCTGCAGAATGGTTATTCGAACTGCTCTTTGGCCGGCGGGCTCCAATCAGAAGCAGCCAAAGGCAAGTTCCGATCTCTCCAATAGCGGCTGGCAACCCCGCATAGTTTGAGATGGATGTTTCGGAGTAGCGTGGAACAAGAAGTTCTCCGAAGACATTGACCATGTAGCCGAGGCATCCGAGCATCAAGAGGATGCCGAACAGCCTTGGAAGGAATCCGGATTTGAATACCAAGTAGCCAAAAGGCAGTAGCCATAGCCCCCAAAAGAAGCTCGTGATGAGTAGCCCATTGCTATACGCCTGAAGAGACAGCGATGCCAACCCGTGCAGTTGATCCGCAGTGAACGTATTGCTGAAGTCTGGGTCAGTCAATAGTGAAAGCGCGTCCAGTCGATGGGCGAGACTGGTTAATGCTATTGGCACACTCACAACTGCAAGTGCGACCATCAGGGCGGCTGCAGTGTGGTTGATTTGACGAAATAGATGAAAAAGAACGAGGGGTAAAAGCAAGAATGAAACTTGCTCAATCATGAAGCTTGTGATACCAAGCCTGAATAGTGACTCGGACGAAATCATGTTACTGATTGTTGCTAGTGGATCGCTATGGACGGTTATTTGCGACGGCACATAGGCAAGGCTGAATATTCCCGTCAGGACAACGATGAGATACAAAAGTCCGGCAAGCCTGCTGATCTTGTTTTCATGGGTCATAGCGTTGCTCCCGTAGATGATTTATACCAACTGAGCGGCGGCTTGTGCAGCCTGACACAGCCCTTCAGCGGCGCGGGAGGCGCGTCCGCTGGAATGCCTTGTTGTGCACATACCGCGCCTACTCCCTGAAGTACTGCGCATAGATCATCGCTTGGCCATTGAGCAATGGGCGGTATGTCTCGGCGAACCTGATTCGCGCACCGATTTCCGGATGTGTAGCACGAAAGTAGCGTGTCGCCGGGGTATATCTGAAAAACATCGGATTCGCCGTCGCCTCGGATCGCATAATGTCGATCAGGGCTTGGTTGTCTCTGTTGAACTCAAGCCCGAAGCGATCGGCCTCGAATTCCAGATGCTGCCTATACATGTTGATGGCTGCCTCTTTCGGCGTCCAAGATCTAGAAGGATCCAACGACGATGATGGTAGCTCTACGCAACCGTCAACAGACAGGAAAATCTCCGTGGGCACTATAACCATTGGCGAGGATCCGGCGAAGAATGTTTTTCCGGTTTTCTCCATGAATGCTTCGAGTCGGTTTCTGGATCGCTCAGAGTCATTGATCCATAGTCCAGCTGAAAAAATTGACTCTGCGGTCTTTGAGTCACCCCTTCGATTCAGCTGCCGCGGAGACTTCATTCCAAACAATGGACAGCTGTTGGTCAGTGAGCATCTTGGCCTTCGCGCAGCCTTTCCGCGGCGGAGTGCTTTCGGCCCGAAGCGGCCTGCAATGTACCGGCCCTGCCAAGACCGAAAGCCGGCATGTTGACGTAAACACTCTCATACCTGCCAGGCGAAACCGCGTAGGTCTCGTGCCATATGCCAACGGTACCGTCGGTGCCTATCGACCTGTTGAACGACTGCCATGCGGGCAAGTGCGCGGACTCCTTGTTCTTTGCATAAGTCAGTAGTTGCTCCATCGATCGCCAGTATTGAACCATGATGATGGTTCGTGAGAACCACGATTCGGCGTGAAGAAACCCCAGCTCGGGTTGCTGATAGAGCTCCTTCAGCATGCGCGGCATTGCCTGGGCGACTGGCAACCACTTGTGGATCTTCCAAGGATTGTTGATCCGCATCCCGATCAGGAAAACCACATAGTCTCCTGCGAGATTAGCCGTTAGTCGCTCATGTCGAACCATGGAATTTTTCGCTCTAATGCCGGAATTCGGCCACGCGAGTTGTCACGTCGGCTCGAATGAGTAAATGAGACTCCCCAGCTCTCTCGGCATTCTGGATCCCGACAGGCCAATTCCAATGATGGCAGCTCTGCACAACCGGCAACAGAACGGGAAGGCGCCACCAATACTATAGCCACTAGCGTGGATCTGACCACGACTGTTTTATCGGTGTGGTCCGTGAATATGTCGAATCTTTTGCTGGATCGGAAGGATTTTCGACGCGAAGCATTCGCGGTGTACGTGGTGTCGCTGCCCGCCGGAGCGGTAACGGCGGTGGAAGCCTGCAGAGGCACTCATCCGTCGGACCGCACTTGCATTAAATTGGTCAGAGCCGTCGCTCGACAGTCGCGCGAAAGCCAATATTTCCAACCCTCTGTTTGAACTAAAAGGACACACCGCCGGCGAGCCGAAGCACGTGCCAGCCTTGTTGGTCCTGGCGCATATAAGCGAGCATCAGCTTGCCCTGAACGGCAAGATCTCTGTCAATATAGTAGCCAAAAGTAACTTGATATTCGCCGTCCGAACTACGTTTTGGCACGCTTATTGGGATTCGTGTAGCAAGGCTTCCGCTTCCACACGAAATGATATGCAAATTAGTATCCTTCAGCCTGTCGATGAAAGTCTCCGGAGCTGGTTCACCATTTACGATGAGGCATACGGGGAATTTGTCGTCGGCTAGTGGAGGCTTCACCGCGACATAACGAAGCAGGGATTCTGCTGCTGCAAATTCGGCTTCATGTGTATCGTTCGCGTGCGCGCTTGTGGAAAAGAGCAGCAGCACCGAGATGAAAAAGCGCATCTGCAATCCGATTTCAGAGGTGGTCGCCTTTGAAAGCCACGCGCGCGGATAGTTCCGAAAAGCCAGCTGCCACCAGGGTCAAGCAGCCGCCTTAGCGGTTGATCTGGACGTATAGTTGGCTAGTAAGTCAATACCCATGGGCCACCAACCTAAAAGCCATGCCTCCAACCTTCGGATCGTTATTGAATGAGATGGAGATCAGTGCGCCACGATGGTCCGAGCCGTAGCCAAAGGAGAACTTCCCTTCGTTAACGACCATCCGGTCGTCAAATTTGGTTTTACGGGATAGGCAAGAGATTGAGTCTTGAACGTTAGTGCCTGCGAACTCGGTTGCGCCGTGTTCCATTAGATATGCACAAACTTTGGCGGCAG
Source organism: Lysobacterales bacterium (assembly GCA_038234445.1). Lineage (GTDB taxonomy): Bacteria > Pseudomonadota > Gammaproteobacteria > Xanthomonadales > Rhodanobacteraceae > Dokdonella. The sequence goes on along the minus strand of JBBQTY010000050.1, from coordinate 1,344 downwards.
GAGGGTAGCCACCATGCTCACAACGCTTGGCAAAGATTGCAGGCTCTGCCTCACCCTCGAAATTTGAAAGCCACGCTGTTCGGAAAACAAATTCGCGTGACTCTTTAGGTTGCACTGAAACGATAAATGCACGGAGAACCCGACAGAGATCTCGTGGCGGTGCCCCACGAGCCGCATGGGGCATAGCAATAAAAGCGAGACCTAAGATCGACGAAATGCAGCGCAAGTTCAATTGCCACCCGATACTGCAAATAAGTCGCCGCATTAGCTGGAAGTCTCTTGAGGAATTGTTATGGCGCATGCTAGCCATGCTCGAACTGCAACACGAGCGACTTGCCTAACGAGACTGACTGCCATTGTGTAGTTAGCTCAAGGATTCTCTTGCGAACAGCCTCAATGTCATCAGCTTGTATTGCCAAAGGCTCACATTGACGCGCATTGCAGGTGACTTGGTATAAGCCAAGCATGTCTGCTGGAGCGCTGTTCCAACCGGACCAGCCATCTGCTTGAAATACTTCGACAAGCCGTTCTACTCCATCGCTCTCGGACTCGGCCACCATCTGAAAAGTAGCTGCCTCGCCACCAAGAACACGGCCGATAAAACCCCGCTTTTGCAGCGTGCTCTCGACAGCAAAGTGTACCATGTCATGTGGAATGATGCCTTGCTTGGGACACTCGATCGTGTCGGCAAGCGTCCCATTGCGGATCACTTCCATCTTGTCGTACTTTCCAGAACCTTTGGTAAATATGAGCTGCATGATGTGCGCCCTAACACCCGTAATAGGCCGCCGCTGAAAGCGGTCGGCTTGAGTTATTGGTTAGCCAGTTTTTGCTTTTGGTTTGAGCAATGCGATATACGGATAAATGTTAATTTCAACGACACCTATGCTGGTATGCGCAAAAATCTGCTCTTCTGTACCACTAAAGCAGAGTTTTTTAGGAAGTTCGTAAAATTTTATCAACTCCTCGCCTCTACCCGACGCAACTAGTTGAAGCTTTAGGACCCAGAGCCCACCCGGCATTTCGTTGGCATATAGCAGCCACGCTCCATCTTTGGATCTGGACGCGTGGGCAATTTCGCCGACTGACGCCACAACCGTATTCCAGCCGCTTTCCGTCTCCAATTCGAGACGATACTGCCCAGAGGGTTCTGATATGCGTAGCCATTCCGTCCGTGATGGAAGAGCGGCGCAATCCTCGTTAGCCGCAGCCGTAGCCGCAGACTCGAAGACGAGAATTAGAGTTAAAGCGGCAAATAGCCTACGCATGATTCTGATTCGACAAATTAGTGGCTAACTACCAGAGTTAAGCCGGCGCGTCAGCGGTTGGCTTGAACGAAAAGTT
>JBBQTY010000049.1:0-21750 GCA_038234445.1 Lysobacterales bacterium | reverse complement strand
TCGACTTGCGGTGCGATCAAAGCGTGGATGCCAGTGGTTTTTGATATCGGCCGAAACGAGAATATGGCCCGCCCGACCGATGATCAGTTTGCGCGGGACGAAGCCGATATAGCGCGAGTCTTCGCTGTTGTCGCGGTTGTCACCCATCATGAAGAATTGATCGGTCGGAACCACGGCAGGGCCGAAATTGCTCTTGGCATCGAGGATCGAAAGAAACTGTACCGATCTATCGCTGCCGTCGAATGTCTCGGTCACTCGAGTCGCATCAACAAAGCGACCGAGACCGACCGGCTCGCGCACCTCGGTGGCATCAGAGTATGCGGCGGGCTGCTGATTGATGAAAAGACGGTTGTCTCGCAACTCGACGGTATCGCCGGGTAGCGCGACCAGGCGCTTGATCAGGCGCGTACCGTCCTTCGGTGAGCTGAAGGTGACGATGTCGCCGCGCTGCGGATCGCCGAGATGGGCAAGCGAAATATCGGTCAATGGCAGCTTGAGGTCGTAGGCGAGCCGATTCACGAGGACAACATCGCCTTCGAGAATGGTTGGGCGCATCGAGCCGGTAGGCACGGGGTTCCAATCGGCGATGGCGGTGCGAAACAAGCCCAAACAGAGGATGAAAACCAGCACGCCGCGATTGTTCCTCAGCCAATTCCTCATTGAACTCTTCCTCGTTGCGTCAGGGGCCTGACCAAGAGTGTCGATGCGCGCGGAAAGTTTCAATCGGCGACGGTGACAGTGCGCCCGCTCATGCTGCCGCAGCACTCTTGCCCGATTTGGCGACGACGAGTTTGATCTCGATCTGCTTGAGATAGTCGCGCTCCTGCTCAAGATCGATGCGTGTCAATGGATGGTTTTCCAGCCAGGCCGAGGGGAGTTCCAGCGTCATCAGATTATCCGAAACCGCCAGACGCATCGGTGGGAGCGCCTCATCGCCGCGCGCACGGTGAAGAAGCACGGCGAGTCGGAGCAAAGCCGTCAGACGCTGGGTTGTCGGTTGCATGCGCGGCGGAAGTCCGCGCAAGCCTTCCGCGTCGGGTTTGCGCCGATGCGATCGCAGGATTGCCGCGAGCTGTTGCTGCTCCTGACGACTGAAACCGGCAAGATCCGAATTCGCGATAATGTATGCGCCATGCGCCTGATGCTGGCTGTGCGCGATGGCGAGTCCGATCTCGTGGATGTGGGCGCACCAGTCGAGAGTCTCCTGCGCCTGTACGTCGAGCTTCCAACTCACGTTGGCCTCGGCGAAAAGTTTCATCGCGGTTTCCGCAACACGTGCCGCTTGCGCCTCGTCGACGCCGTAACGTTCGGCTAGGGCGCTGATGCTGGTATTACGGGAATCGGTATGCAGTGCGCGGCCGAGCATGTCGTAGAGCAGGCCTTCGCGCATGGCCGTCTCGCAGACATTCATCTGTTGCAGGCCGAAGGTCGTGAAAATAGCTTCCAGTATGGCCACCCCGCCGGCGATGACGTTGACCCGATCACTCGACAAGCCAGGCAGGCTCAACCGAGCGCTGTCGCCTGCAGAGAGCAGCGCTTCGCGCAGCAGCTTGATCGACTCGGCCGTGATGCCATGATCCGACCAGCCGTTCGCTTGCACGATGCCGTCGATCGCCTTCATCGTTCCGGACGAACCAATGGCCTCACTCCAGCCACGCTCACGATAGTGCGCACCGAATTGTTGCAGTTCGACCGCGATTTCGGCTTGCGCCTGTTTCCAGCGTCGCGGCGTGATTTTGCCGTCTTCGAAAAAGCGCAAGCTGCTGGCAATGCAGCCCACTTGCAGGCTCTCGCGTTCAAGCGCTTCGTAGCCGCGTCCGATGATGAACTCGGTGCTGCCGCCGCCAATGTCGACAACCAGACGCTTGGCGTCGCTCGTCGGCAGGCCACGGGCGACACCTTGATAAATCAGGCGTGCTTCTTCTCGCCCCGAGACGACTTCGATCGGATGACCGAGTGCAGTTTCGGCAGGCAACAGGAACGCTTGTGGATGACTGAGCTGGCGAACCGCATTGGTCGCGACGGCGCGCACTCGACCCGGTTGGAAGCCGGCCAGACGTTGGCCAAAGCGGGCGAGACACTTGAAAGCGACATCGCGACGCTCGCGGCTCAGCGTGCCATCCTTGCGCAATCCTGCCGAGAGTCGAACGCTTTCGCGCAGGCGGTCGATCACGCGTATTTCGCCGTGCGTATAGCGGGCGACAACGAGGTGAAAACTGTTCGAGCCGATATCCGCTGCGGCAATCAGGTCGCCATCACGGATCTCGTCTGGCAGGTCAACGGGTTTCACGGACAGAGCTTGGCCAGCAAGGTCAATTGGGCCGAGTGTGGCGCGTCCTCGCCCGCTTGTACACGTGCATAGCTGCCATCCGGCTCCAGTTGCCAAGCCTGGGTGTTGTCAGCAAGATAATTTTCCAGCGATTCTTTGAAAACGCGCTTGGCCAGACGCTTGTCGAGGATCGGGAAGCACGTCTCGACACGGCGCAGAAGATTGCGGTCCAGCCAGTCCGCACTCGAGCAATAGATCTCGGGTGCGTCATCGTTCTGAAACCAGTAAACGCGGCTGTGCTCGAGAAAGCGGCCAACAATCGAGCGCACGCGGATATTTTCAGAAACGCCTGGTATTCCCGGGCGGAGCGTGCAGGCGCCACGCACGATCAAATCGATCTCCACGCCAGCGCACGAAGCGGCATAGAGTGTCTTGATCACATACGGTTCGTTGAGTGCGTTGATCTTGGCGATGATCCGCGCCTTGCGGCCTGCGCGCGCGTGAGCGGTCTCGCGTTCGATCTTCGCCATCAGCCCCTTGTGCAGGGTGAACGGTGAATGCAGCAAATGTTTTAGCTGGATGATCGGTCCGAGTCCGGATAGCTGCAGAAACAACAAATGCGCATCCTCGCCAATCTCGGGATGGGCTGTCATCAGGCCGAAATCGGTGTAGATGCGGGAGGTTACCTGATGATAGTTACCGGTGGAAAGATGCACATAGCGGCGAAGTCCTGCGGCTTCGCGTCGCACGATCAACAGCATCTTTGCGTGGGTCTTGTAGCCGACCACGCCATAGACAACTTGCACGCCGGCTTCCTGCAACCGATTGGCCAGACGCAGGTTGGCTTCTTCGTCGAAACGTGCGCGCAGCTCGACGACGACCGTCACATCCTTGCCGAGTCGCGCTGCCTCGATCAGGTGATCGACCAACTGCGAATCGGTTCCTGCGCGGTAAAGGGTTTGCTTTATCGCGAGTACATCGGGATCGACGCTGGCCTGCTTGACCAGTTCACTTACCGTTGCAAACGACTCGAACGGATGATGGAGCAGGATGTCGCGTTCGCGGATTGCGGCAAACAGGCTGTTTCCTTCGGCGAGCGCCGGGTGCACGCATTGCGCGAAGACAGGAAATTTCAGGTCCGGGCGATCGATCTGATCAAAAATGGCGATACTGCGACTGACATTGACCGGCCCTTCACACAGGTAGACATCCTGATCGCTGAGCTCGAAATTCTGTTCGAGCAAGGTCGTGATCGCGCGCGGGCAGTTGGACCCGACTTCAAGGCGAACGGCCTTGGCGTAGCCGCGGCCGCGCAGTTCATCACGCAAGGCGAGGGCAAGATTCTCGACTTCCTCTTCATCGACGAAGAGCTCGCTGTTGCGGGTGACACGGAACTGGTAGGACCCCTTGACTTGCATGCCAGGGAACAGCTCATCCATGAACTCATGCAGCAGATCAGAGAGAAAAACAAACGCCGTGCAACCTTCGGATACTTCATCCGGCAAGCGGATGATGCGCGGTAGTGAGCGCGGCGCGCGCAACAGGGCCATATGTCCTTCGCGGCCAAAGGCATCGCGGCCCGCGAGGACGATCGCCAGGGTCAGGCTCTTGTTGAGAATGCGTGGAAACGGATGTGCCGGATCGAGACCGAGCGGTGACAGGACGGGCAGGGTCTCGTTGCGAAAGTAACCTTGAAGCCAACGCTTCTGCTTGATCGTCCAGCGCTCTCGGGTCAGGAATTCGATGCCTTCGCGCTTCAATTCTGGCAGCAAGGTGTCGTTCCAGAATGCGTACTGCTTCTTCACCAAAACCAGTGTGCGTTGCCGAATCAGCCGGAGGATTTCGGTGATCGACATCGCATCGGCGCGCGGCTGGCCTTCGCCAAAGGCATGATGATGCTTGAGGACGGCGACCCGAACTTCAAAAAATTCATCGAGGTTCGTGCAGGAGATACACATGAATCGCAGACGTTCGAGCAAAGGATTGCGCGCATCCTCAGCCTGCGCCATGACCCTGGAATTGAACTCGATCTGAGCCAGTTCACGATTGAGATAGAACGCGGGATCGTCAAACTTGCCAGTTTTTGCTTCGGCAGCCGGCGTAGTCGCATCGGCGTCCAGCGGCGACACCACGGAAACGTGAGGATGCGCGTTCTCACTATTGATGGAGTTCACTCAGGAATCCTCGGACTCAATTTCGGGCAGCAGAAGTTGATCGACACCGAATATGCAGCTGAACGTGCTGCCGACGCCAGCTTCGCTCAAAATTTCCAGATGAGCATCATGCAACTGCAAGACATGCTTGACGATCGACAGGCCCAATCCGGTGCCGCCGGAATCGCGCGAGCGGCTGGTCGAAACCCGATAGAAGCGCTCGGTCAAGCGCGGAAGGTGCTGTGCGGAAATGCCATGACCGGTATCGACCACGCTGAGCCTGCCGCCATTTTCATCGCTGGACCAGAGGATGTCGATGCGCCCCCCGGTAGGCGTGTAACGAACCGCGTTGCTGACCAGGTTGGAAAACGCGCTGTAGAGGTCTTTCGATGATCCTTGCAAGTCATGCACGCTGTCGATTTTCGCGCGGATCGTGTGACGGCCCCGACTCAGGCCTTCCGCATCGCGTTGCAGCGACCTGACCAGTGGACCCATCGCGACTCTCGATTTCGGCAGTGCTTCTTCGGCATCGAGGCGTGACAAGGTCAATAGATCCTCGACGATTTGAGTCATGCGCCGTGATTGGCTGCGAAGTTCACGCAGGATCGATTCGAATTCCGGGATTTGCTCGGGTTCGATGAGATCGAGATAACCGTGCACGACCGTCAGTGGCGTGCGCAATTCATGCGAGACATTGGCGACGAAGTCGCGACGCATTTTTTCCAGACGCAGCAGCTGACTCACGTCGCGCGCGAGCAGCAGGGCGTGATCCTCGGCATACGGAATCAGGCGAAGGCTGAGCTGCAATTCGTTGTTGCCGGGCGCGCCGACATCGGCAAGCGGTTCGGCAGCGCCGGATTCGATCCAATCGGAAAGGCCCGGAATGGCGACCGCATCGGCCAGTGACCTATCGAGATCCGCCGGATGGTCAAGCTTGAGCATGCTGCCGGCAGCCGTGTTGAACCAACGGATGCGATCGTCTCCACCGACCACGACCAGTGCATCCGGCAAGGCCATGGCGGCGTTGCGAAATGCGCGCAGCATCCCGAACAGCTGGGTACGCCGGTGCCCTGCATGCTTTTTCACACGCTTGAGGAGAATCGGTAGCCTGAGCCGCGAACAGTCTGCACGTAAGTATCCATGGAATAGGGTGTCAGGGTCATGCGCAGACGCCGGATATGCACATCAACCGTGCGTTCTTCGACATAGACGCCACCGCCCCAGACATGATCGAGCAGTTGGCTGCGCGAGTAGACGCGCTCGGCATGGGTCATGAAGAAATGCAGCAGGCGGTATTCGGTTGGGCCGATCGCGACGATCTGGTCACCGACAAACACCCGGTGCGCCGCGCTGTCCATGCGCAGACCGGCGATCTCGATGACGCCTTCGGTATCTTCGCCGTGGGTCCGTCGCATGACGGCGCGAATCCTGGCAATCAGTTCGCGCGCGGAAAATGGTTTGACCACGTAGTCATCGACCCCGGCGTCGAGGCCGTTGACGCGATCGGTTTCCTCGCCACGTGCGGTCAACATGATGATCGGGATATCGCGGGTAAGCTCATCGCGTCGAAACCTGCGCGCGAGATCGATGCCACTCATGCCAGGCAGCATCCAGTCGAGCAGGATGAGGTCCGGAATTTGGTCACCGACCGCCGTTTGCGCGCTGCGCGCATCGGCCGCGTGGATCGCCTCCATGCCAGCCTTGCGCAACGCAAATGCCACCATGTCACGGATGGACGGCTCATCTTCAACGATCAGTACGCGTTTTTGCACGGCTTCATCGGGTTTGGAGACCACGATGGTCTCCTTGTGACAACTCTATTGCAACCTGCCAATGTTACGTCGCCATGACACATCCGGGCAGGAGCGCGTGAGGCAGTGCAATGTGGTCGGATCAGGATTCGCGAATCCGTCCTTGCCATCGCTGTCATCGGTATGCCGTTCGCTTTTGCGCAACTGGAGAACCATCGGAGTCATCGCCGTGATTCGCGCATCAACGCGTGCGCGCTGGTAGTAGGTCAGCTCCTGTTTGCTCGACAAGGCTTTCAGCTGGTTCAAGGCATCCTCGGCGTGGCCATTGAGGAAGGCCCATTCCGCGTAGGCCTCGGTCGCGCGCACCTTGTCGCCAGCGAGTTCATTGGCCCGCGCGAAGCTTCGCTGAAGATCGGGATCTTCCTTGTATTGGGCAAGCAACGGGCGCAGCAGGTCCTGTGCGCGTGTGCCGGATTTAACATCGCCTTTGGCCAGCAAGGCATCGGTGTAAGCCAGCGCTATCGCGCGATTTCCCGGATGGTTGGTGCTCAGGCGCTGGTAGCGCTCAAACGCCTTGGCCTTGCGTCCGGCCTGGTCTTCGGCTTCCGCCATGCCGAGCTGGAAAACCGGACTGCTCGGCTGGGTCTCGATCAGGTCGTCGAATTCGACGATCGCCTTTTCAGGCTGTCGCGCGCGGATCAACGCGAGCGCATGACCGTAGCGGTTGGCGACCGTATCGGCTTTTGGGCTCTCTTTCAGTTCATCACTGTAATAGCGCAGGATCGTGTTGACCGAATCGGCGTTTAGCGTTCTTGCACGTTCGCGCATCAGCTCGAAATAACTGGTGCCGGTCAGCGCCTCGTCGACCATCGGCGTAGATGATGTGGTTGGCAAGGCCAGATTCAGCGTCGAGGAGGTGCTGGATGGCAGGGCTGGAACGATTCGTTCCGAGCTGGCAACGCCTATCGAAGGGAGCGGGGCAACATGATCTTTCTCTAGTTTTATAGCCCGTGATTTTGCATCGGCAATCCGGTTGACATCGACGGGATGGGTACGCAGAAATTCGGGTACATCCACGCCATTCGAACGCATCACCCTTTGCATGGTCGCAAACGTTTCGGCCATGGCCAGCGGTTCGAAGCCCGCGCGCGCGAGTGTTTGAATGCCGACCCGATCCGCTTCGATTTCGTCGTAGCGGGTGAAATTGATCGCGCGCTGCTGCATCAACGAAAGTCCACTCATGAGTACAGCCTGGCTGGCATCGTCACTGCGACCGGCCGTAGCGACCAACGCCCCAAGCATGGCCAATGCCATCGGCAAGGTGCTTTTGCGCGAATCCTCGAACGCGCGCAGCAAATGCTGCTGAGTGACGTGAGCGATTTCATGGGCGATGACGGCGGCCAGTTGATCTTCACTGGCCATCGCATTCATCAAGCCGATATTGACGCCGATATAGCCGCCCGGAGCGGCGAACGCATTGATCTCGTTGCTGCGCACCACAAAGAAGGTAAATTCCAGATCCGATCGATCGCTCATCGAAACCAGTCGATAGCCGAGCGAACGCAGGTAGTCGCTGATCAGCGGATCATCGAGAACGAGGTTGTAGGCGCGCATCTCGTGCAGCATCGATGCGCCGTAGTCCTTCATTTCCTCGGGCGAAATCGCGCTGGCCGCTGAACTGCCTATATCCGGCAGGCGGACACCGTTTTCCTCGGCGCCGGCAAGACCCGTGATCGCTGCAGCCAAAAGCAGGGGCAGCCATTTAAGCCTGAGCATAGTGGGGTTCTCCGAATGGCTCCGGTAGTCTAACGCTCCGCGCCTTAAGCGGGCGTGATGGTCAGCAACCTCGACTTTGTCGGGGTATGCTTTGATCGACAAGGGATTGAATTGGCAGCGTGACGCCGCAACCCTGCTCACAGCCGCGGCGTATTCACCACATCAAATCGGAGCGAACGAATGGTTTCTGTCGAGATGTACACCACCGCCATCTGCCCTTACTGCGTGGCGGCCAAAAACCTGCTCAAACAGAAAGGGTTCGACTACAGCGAGATCCGCGTTGATACCGACCCGCAACGCCGCGAGGAGATGCTCACGCGAAGCGGTGGTCGTCGCTCGGTACCGCAGATCTTCGTCAACGGCACCCACGTAGGCGGCTTCGATGATCTGGTTGCCGCGGATCGCAGCGGAAAACTCGCGGAAATAGCCGCGTCCCCCGAGGTCTGAACGACTATCGTGGCAATCGAACCAGGCGAATTCGTTCGCCTTCGGGCGTCAGTCCGGAAAGGCGATCGAGACCGACACGATCGAAATCACCGAGCACTTGCGCTCCATCGGTCAACGAGCAAAACCCGGGAAGAGGGTGGTCGCCCACGCTATCGAGTCGACATTGCAGGGCAATGCTTCCGAGGCGATCGGAGACGCGAAAGCTTTCCGCATCCGCCGTCGTGATCTTGCTCAGGTCGACGATCTTCGCTTCGGTTGCGTCACCGATCACGAGCACCCACTGGCCCTGCCAGCTTGCGCCCGGGTGGCCATTTTTGAATGGCAGATGTTGCAAATTGAGCGCTTCAACTTCAATGGCACGCGAGTCGAGGGACTGCGGCCGAACCAGCCAGGCCTGCGCATGCGAAGGTGAATCAAATTGCAGATTGAGCGAGATGCCCGGTTGCGCTTCAGGCGCATTGTTCGCTCCGGAAAACGGCTCGCCGCCGCCGATCATGCGCATCAGTTCGATGCGCGCGACCGCGCCAAGCATCTTGGCGCTGCCAAAATACCAGACCGGTGCTCCGGCTTCGTAGCTGAGCCAGGTCACGGCAAGATTCTCACCCTGCTGTTCGATCGACAAGCCGTTGCCTGCGAGGGCAGGCGAATTGTCGGCTCCGGATACCGACCACCAGAAGCCGCTTTCAGGTTGCGAAGCGAGTTCGTTTCCGCCTGAACGAAGCAGCCTGAATGCGACAAGGTGGCTATTGCCGTCGCCGATTTGCAAGAACAGACGAACCGCATATACGCCGAGCTCGAGTTGGCTCTGTCCGCTTGCACGTGCCGGGTTCAGCTTGAGTTGGAAAGGGGTTGCCGAAGCGACGCAATGGACAGCGGCGCTGCGCAACTGGACATCGATGTGCGAATCGACGAGGCGGCTATGAACCACGGTCGGAAGACACGAATCGCTCCATGTTCCCTCGATGATGAGATCCGGCAGCGAGGGTGCCGCATAGCTCGACGGATTCATCAGACGCAGCTGAATATCGTTGTCCTCGACTCCATAAGCGGATGCAACGGACGAACTGAAAAGAGCGGTCGACAAGCAAAGATTGATGAAAAATCGACAGGCCGTCGACGAGCCAGTAATGCGGTTGGTTGTGCCATGCGTCATCATTTTCGGATAATGCGCGCCCTTTGCCGACTTCGGCAAGCAAGTTTCGTGGAGTTCAGACACTGATGAGTCAAACAATTGCGGTCATTCGTGGTGATGGGATCGGCCCGGAAATTGTCGATTCGGTGCTGCGTGTTCTCGATGCCCTCAAGGTTGGCTTGGAGTACGAGTTTGTCGAGGCAGGCGTGGCGGCGCAGCAGAGCTGCGGTGAACTGCTGCCGCAATCGACTATCGATTCGATTCGTCGCAACAAGGTAGCTCTCAAGGGGCCATTGACGACGCCGATTGGCGGCGGCTTCAGTTCGCTGAATGTCGAGTTGCGTAAGCGCTTCGATTTGTACGCGAACGTGCGCCCGGCAATCACCTTTCCGGGAACGAAGGCACGTTACGAGAATATCGACATCATCACCGTTCGTGAGAACACCGAAGGCGCCTATGGCTCAGAAGGACAGACGCTCTCCGAGGATGGTGAGCATGCACAATCGCTGATCCGCAATTCGCGGCACGGTTGCGAGCGTATCGTGCGTTACGCTTTCGAGCTGGCGCGCGCACAACGGCGCAAGAAGGTAACGGCCGTGCACAAGGCCAATATCATGAAGACCACATCTGGCCTGTTCCTCAAGGTCGCCCGCGATGTGGCCAAGGACTACGGCGATATCGGCTTCAATGAAATGATCGTTGACAATACTTGCATGCAGCTGGTCATCAATCCGCACCAGTTCGATGTCATCGTCACCACCAATCTTTTTGGCGACATCATTTCCGATCTTTGCGCGGGACTCGTTGGCGGGCTTGGTCTTGCCCCCGGCGCGAATATCGGCAGCGAGGTTGCCATCTTCGAGGCAGTGCACGGCTCGGCGCCGGATATCGCCGGAAAAGGTATCGCCAACCCGTGCGCTCTGTTGCTCGGTGCCGCGCAGTTGCTCAGTCATATCGGCCATGAGGATCAGGCGCGCCGCGTGCGTGACGCGATCCGTGCCACGCTTGGCGCGCGCGACCGCTTGACCCCGGATCTTGGCGGAAGCGGATCGACAACCAGTTTTACCGATGCCTTGGTCGAGCGTGTTGGCTAGATCGATGGTCCAGCTTGTTTTTGTAAAAAAAAATCCGGGCTAAACGGTTTGATTGCCGAGCACGACTAGCTGGACGCAACCCGGCCGTTGGCGAGGACCCGCGCGCGGGTCCTCGACTTTGTTTGCGAAGTCCGCAATCGCATCCCCTCCGATGCGCCGCGGGCCATGTCTGCGGCCACGGTTGCTGCACCGGTGCAAGCGTTAGCAAGGTTCTCGGCAACGACGCGCTTACAGCGGCGATCACAAAGTCAAATCCCTAGATCGTGCCAGGCTTGGCTTGGATAGCGGCACCTACAACAGTATCCGACCGCTTTTTGTTCCATGCGATGGGTGGTTCGTTGTGGGAAAGCTGCGTGGGTCTTGGTGTTGGTTTTTCACAACAATCTGCGGGATCGGAAGGTCTGACCAGTTCCGATGAGATTGCTTTCAAATCGTTGAGGCGCTTTGGAAAACAAGCGATCAAAAGGGCTTGTTGCGTACTTGACCCGCTGTTGCTTTTCCGCCAATATCCGCATCGTACAAGACACACCTCTTTCCCCCACCGCAGCAACAGGGCAATGCAGCGGCCAATAGCAGCAAAAGCAGGTTTAACAGGAGCGATCAGTATTTTACTGATACTCCCGCTTTTCCATTCGGCCGACGCGGCGACACCGGTTCTGGTGTCGCGTCAATCTCCTGTTGCCTATTCCGCCGACGCGAACGTGCCGCAGCGCTGGCGAAATTACGCGCTCGCGAGCATCACCCCGGTTTTTTCGTGGGCGCCGACGATCTCTCGCAGCGTTCCGCAGATCACCGACACAAATGATTCGCTGGCTGGCTTTGCGATTTCGCTGAGTGCGCTAAGTGGGCAATCGATTGGCAGCTTGAATCTGTCGATCGCGCAGACCGACGTCGACAACCGCGTGCAGGCACTTTCGACTCCACAGCTTGATGTCAGCGCCGAACTTGCTGACAGAAAATTGAAGCGGACCGTTGTCGCGCCATCGTTTGTCAGCAGCTTTGGCTCGTCGGGCACATTTGGGGTGACTGCGATCCTCGCGTACCAGCGTTTTGCAAGCTTGGGGCTCGGCGAGACGGCATTGAATGACGGGACGCAGGTTCAGCCTCTGGTCCCGGGCGAAACCTCGTACGGCGCTGGCTTGCGACTCGATGCCGGTGACTCGTTGCTCAATCGTCTGAGCTGGACTGCCGCCTATCAATCGCGGGTCAACATGGATGCGTTGAATTCACTGCGCGGCGTCTACTCCGATCCCGGGCAGTTCGATATTCCATCAAGTGCCAGTGTCGGGTTGAGCTATGCACTGACGTCCGCCTTGAGTTTCGATGTAGGTGCCCAGCGCGTGATGTACAGCGCTGTGACGCCGTTTACGAGCCCGGCCTTGCCGCGCCGCTTTTTGGCCTTGCTCGGCAGTGGCGCGAGTCCGGTTTTTGCCTGGCAGGACTTGACCGTCTACTCTGCGGGATGGATGTGGCGTGACGACGCGATCGGCAATATTGAATTGCGCTATACAACTCGCCAGCAGCCGTCGCCGACGTCCGCGTTGTTGCGCAACGCGCTCAATGCAAATCCAGCCGATCACACGGTTGCCTTTGCCTATTCGCGAAATACCGGCAGGCAATCGACCTTGAGCCTACAGGCAATCTACTCAAGCGCGCCTTATTTCCTCGGTGTTCCCAGCTATCGATCCAGCGATCGTATAACCGGCAGCCAGCTTGAATATCAGGCTGCTTGGGGAATGCGGTTCTGATCTGGTCGACGGCAGTTGATTCTGCCGGTTGTGACAAGAGCTTCGCGATTGATCTTGCTCTCGCTTTCGAAGTGCTCGAGTGGGTGAGGGCAGATCAAGCTCGGTCTCTTCCTGGTCCCGATTGATTCGTCGCTTTCAGTGGCTCACCCGCGGACCAGCTTCGGTCAGCTTTCGGGCTTTCTATATCGAGTGTCCGAATGCTGTGGGAAACGCACTCCTGCCTTATAGTTCATTGAAATCTGGGCATCGCCCCAAGCGCGGACAAGCGGATGAAGCCGCTTTCTACGCTATCAACGAATCCCCAAACCTGTCGGATAGGCAATCATCCGAATGCTCCTCGCCTTCGCAGCTGGAGCATCGCGGCTGACGCAATTTTCAATAATATAAAAATCCCAAAAGTTTTGATGCTTCCTGCGGCTGACCCTCCAGGCCAGCGCCGATACTCGTTCAGATTCCCCATCTCCACAGTCCGAATCCCGAATCCCGGCTTTTAAAGCACCTCTGACGCAATATCAGCAAGTCGTGAACGCTCGCCACGGCGCAGGGTCAGGTGTGCCGAATGCTCCCAGTTTTTGAAGCGATCGACGGCGTAAGTCAATCCTGAAGTGGTTTCAGTCAGATAGGGTGTGTCGATCTGTTCGACATTGCCGAGACAGATGATCTTGGTTCCCGGCCCTGCGCGTGTAATCAGCGTTTTCATTTGTTTCGGCGTGAGGTTTTGTGCCTCGTCAATGATCACGTAGCGGCTGAGAAATGTTCGTCCACGCATGAAGTTCAATGCGCGGATCTTGATCCTCGAGGCGAGCAGGTCGTTCGTCGCTGCGCGTCCCCAGGCACCGCCTTCCTGGGGTGAGGTCAGCACTTCAAGGTTGTCGGTTAGAGCGCCCATCCATGGCGTCATCTTTTCCTCCTCGGTGCCCGGCAGGAAGCCGATGTCTTCGCCGACCGAAACGGTGGCGCGGGTCATGATGATTTCCCGATAGCGCTGCTGGTCCATGACTTGGGCAAGCCCTGCGGCCAGCGCAAGCAGGGTCTTCCCGGTTCCCGCCGTGCCAAGAAGGCTGACGAAATCGACCTCGGGGTCCATCAAGGCGTTGAGGGCGAAATTCTGCTCGCGATTTCTCGCCTGGATCCCCCAGATCGTATGCGATCCGCCAAAATAATCATCGACGATCTGCAGGATTGCCTTGCCAGCATTCAGGCTCAGCACGCGCAGCTCGACTTCATTTTCACCTGGCAGGTAAAGGAACTGATGCGGGTGCCAGTCATCATCTGAAGTCAACGTGACCTCGTAAAACGTATGGCCTCGCTCGGACCATGAGCGAAGATCGGAATGGCGCTCCCAGAAATCCGCCGGCAATTCGTTGTGACCGGCATAGAGCAGGCTGAAATCATCGAGTGCGCGGTCGTTTTCGTAGTCTTCCGCGGTGATGTCGGCGATCGACGCCTTGATGCGCAGATTGATGTCCTTGGTCACCAGCACCACCGGCACTTCCGGGTGCGCCTCGTGCAAGGCGACCACCGAAGCCAGAATCAGGTTGTCCGGCAGCTGGCGCTTCTTGCCATTGCCGAGTTCCGCTTTCTGGGTCTGAAAATACAGGCGGCCCACTTCTGCAGACTGGTTCAGGCGAAGTCCTTGGGGCAAACGCAGATCGAGGCCCTCGTCAATCTTTCGTGTCTTGTTGTTCTCGATCAGTTCGTTGATGAAGCGACTGACCTGGCGCGCATTGCGTGAAACTTCGGACTGTCCTTTCTTGGCCGCATCGAGCTCTTCGAGGACCGTCATCGGAATGAAAACATCGTGCTCCTCGAAACGGAACAACGAGGTCGGATCGTGCATCAGCACGTTGGTATCGAGCACATAGATGCGCTTGCCACGAGTCATTCGCGAGCCTCACTGAGGGAGTAGGTAATTCGACTGCGGTGAATCCGCAGGCGTGAAGTGGGGAGACTGGTAATTGCGGTATTTCTCACACGTTTGCCAACTGCTCCAGGACGGCTTGAGCATGACCGGGAACTTTCACGCCACGCCATTGCGCGCGAAGAATCCCTTCGGGATCGATGAGAAAGGTGCTTCTCACGACGCCAAGATGTCGCTTTCCGTAGAGTACTTTTTCGTGAATGACATCAAATGCGGTGCACCAGCTTTCGTCGGTGTCGGCGATCAGTTCAAATGGGAGTTCCTGCTTCGCGCGGAAGCGCGCGTGTGAGGCCACGGAATCGCGCGAGACACCGAGGATTTCGCAGCCGAGCTTGCGAAACTTGCCGTGCAGATCACGAAAATCGCCCGCTTCGGTGGTGCATCCAGGTGTGGCGTCACGTGGATAGAAGTAAATCACTATCCATTTCCCGCGCAGTGATTTTAGATCCAGGCTGGTACCGCTATCGTTGAGTCCGCTAAGTTTCGGGACAGGCTTTCCAATCTTGACCGCGCTCTTTTCGCTCATGATTGCTTGCAGCTCTCCAGATTCAGAATTTCATCGGATCCATGATCGCATCGAGATTCAGACCATCGCAGAACTCGAGAAAATCGTCTCGAAGCGCTGCCAGGTGCATCGTGTTCGGTATGCCGATCGTGATTTGGGCCGAAAACATGTCAGCACCGGTTTGCATGGCTGAGTACCGAGTCGAGTTCAGCTGCTCAATGCTTATCTGCCGACCTGCGAAAAACTCGGCAAGTTGACTGAGGATGCCGGGCTTGTCTGCAGCAATCACCTCGACGACATAGGGTAGGCAGGTGCTCTGCTGCAATTTTGCGCTTGTTCGAAAGTGGGTCAGACGCAGCTCGCCATCACGGTCGAGCTTCGCCAGCGCATTCTCAAGTTTCGCAATGGCATCCCATGAGCCTTGAGCGAGAACCTGCACGCTGAGCTCGGCACCGAGCGCGGCTACCCGTGCTTCGGCAACATTGCAGCCGCAATCGGTGACGCGTTTGCTGACCGCAAACAGGGGCGAATGCTCAGGGTTGGCGAAAACACTGACCAGCAAATAATTTTCATTGGCGTTCGGTCGTGGCTTGCGATCGCTCAAGATCTGCTTTCCTGCCTGATTCACGGCTTTGTCGGCGCCATCGCGTCAGTCGGGATGACTGCGACTGCAGGATACTGGCCACTCGGATGGGTCGCAAGCGAAGCCGGAGTGACATTCATCTACAGCGTCGCAGTCGATGGACTTCCATGCCTGATCACCCTAACATTCCGTGTTCTTGCATGTTCATGCCCTTATTGCCCTTGAACCTTTCCGGAAGCATTTGCGCCATTGCGACGCCTTTTCGCGCCGCGGATGATGCGCCAGACCTTGACGCGTTTGACCGTTTGATCGAATTCCAGATCAGCTCGGGCACGCGCGGTCTGGTCGTGGCAGGTTCTACTGGAGAAGGTGCGGCGCTAAGCGCTGACGAGTTTGCAAGCTTGATTGCCGCGGCTGCTCGGCGCATCGCCGGCCGCGTGCCTCTGATTGCCGGTACCGGCATGCAGTCCACACGCAAGACGATTGATCAGACGCGCCTCGCTGCATCGGCAGGTGCCGAGTTTGCCTTGGTCGCTACGCCAGCCTATGTGCGTCCGACCCAGGAAGGTTTGGTCCGCCATTTCTCCGAAATCGCCGAACACGGCGAATTGCCGATCATCCTCTACAACGTGCCTTCGCGATCGGCCTGCGATCTGCTGCCGGAAACCGTGGCGCGCTTGCACGCGAGCGCGGGCATCGTCGGCATCAAGGAAGCGCACTCCGAAGCGCAGCGCATGACTGCTCTGCTCGAGCTTCGCAGCTCGTCTTTTGCAGTGCTGTCGGGCGATGATCCGACGTGCGCGCGGGCTATTCTGGAAGGGGCCGATGGGGTGATTTCGGTCGCCGCGAATGTTGCTCCTGCCGCGATGCAGGCGCTGTACGCTAGTGCCGTGAACGGCGATTCGGAAAATGTGGCCCACCTCGATGCTCAATTGCATGAACTTTTTGAACTGCTGACCGTCGAGCCGAATCCGATACCCCTTAAATGGTGTCTGCAACAACTTGGATTTGGCTCCGATCATCTGCGTTTGCCGCTGTTGCCGATGAGCGCGGCGTATCATGCGCGAGGAATTCGCGTGCTGAATGAATCTGGATTGCTCCAATCGCTGCGTTCCGCAGTCTGATTCGAGCCCAATGACGACGGAAGCAATGAAGTGAAACGAACCCTCTCCATTCTAGTTTGCGTTTTTGCCGTGTTGTCAATGCTCGGGGGGTGCAGTTCATTGCGAGCGCGCTTCGGCAACAAGACTGATGCCTACAAGAAAAGCGTGCAGACCCATCCGCTCGAAGTACCGCCCGGTC
The DNA here is from genome assembly GCA_038234445.1 of Lysobacterales bacterium. GTDB lineage: Bacteria > Pseudomonadota > Gammaproteobacteria > Xanthomonadales > Rhodanobacteraceae > Dokdonella. The sequence goes on along the minus strand of JBBQTY010000049.1, from coordinate 5,069 downwards.
TCGATGCGCCGAACCATACCGGCTCGCTCGTCATTCCTCAGCCCAACGCTTCGGTCGCCAACGCGACAACCGACGGCAGCGTTCCGGCCGTCATGCTTGAACCGACCAGTGCTCCGCCACTGGATGCGCAGAATCTCGGTGGCGAGGGATTGAGCGTGTCAGACACGCTGGCTAGTACCTGGTCGAGGGTAGGGCTTGCGCTGGAGCGATCAGGTTTCGCCACGATCCAGTCGCGTGATGCGCAAGCGCGCACTTACGACATCAGCGCCAAGGGCAAGAAGACGCGCTCGCCCAGTTTTCTCAAGCGGGTTGCAACGCTCGGAATGGCCCGTGACAAGAGCATTTCCACTCCGGTCGGTCTTCGCGTTCGGGTCAGCGGTAGCGATGGCGCCTGCAAGGTGACGGTTGAAGGTGCGACGACTGAATCGGGCTCGAATGCGGCAGCGCAGGTATTGCAGTCCTTGCGCGAACGCATGTCCTGAGTCGCCCAGCTTTTCGGGCGGATTTGGAATGCCGCTCCAGCGCTGACCGGCGACCGCTCGATCAGCGTTCGAGCAGTGCCAGCTTGTCTGCTTTGCCTTCCCATTCCTTGGCGTCTTCCGGAGCATCGATTCGCACGGTCAGCACTGGCCAGATCTTCGAAAGATCCGCATTGAGCTGGATGAACGCTTCTTGCCCGGCTGGGACATCGTCTTCCGGATAGATCGCATTGATCGGACACTCCGGCTCACACAGCGTGCAGTCAATGCATTCTTCCGGATCGATAACGAGGAAGTTTGGGCCCGCATGGAAACAGTCGACCGGGCAGACCTCGACGCAGTCGGTGTACTTGCACTTGATGCAGTTTTCGATGACGACAAAGGGCATGGGCTAATCTGCTCTTGGTGGCGCCGCAGCTGCAGGCTGCCGCATCCGGATCGTCGAAGCGCCGACGTAACGCCCACGGTTGGCGCTCCCTACGAGGTTCGAACTCGTGTTCCCGCCTTGAGAGGGCGGTGTCCTGGGCCACTAGACGAAGGGAGCGGTGTCTGGGACAAACCGCACGGGGCGCGTAGTATAACGAATTCGTAACTGCCGACAATTGCCGAGTGATGCCTTTGAACTTGAATGTGACCGCGGAATGAGCACGACTGCTTCCTCTCCGCAATCTGCGATCGACACCCTTCACGCCCTTGTCCCGCGCATCATTCCGCGTGCGGAGCACGGGATATCGCGCAAGAACATTTCCAGCGGTGCGCTGCGCGTTCTCTATAAATTGCACGAGTCCGGCTACAAGGCGTTTCTGGTCGGTGGCGCGGTGCGTGATCTGCTCCTCGGCGGTCACCCGAAGGATTTCGATATCGCCACCGATGCGACGCCCGAGCAGACGCGCGCGCTGTTTCGCAATTGCCGTCTGATCGGTCGCCGATTTCGACTGGCCCATGTCGTGTTCGGACGCGAGATTGTTGAAGTGGCGACGTTTCGCGGTATCGGTGAAGTCGGAGACAGCGACCGCCACGTCGTCGATGGACGCATTGTTCGCGACAATGTCTACGGCAGTATCGAAGAAGATGCGATTCGCCGCGATTTCACGATCAATGCGCTGTACTACGACATCGCCGATTTCAGCGTGCGCGACTATGTTGGCGGGATCGAGGACCTGCAGCAGCGCAAGATGACGCTGATTGGTGACCCTGCCCAGAGGTATCGCGAGGATCCAGTGCGCATGCTGCGCGCTGCTCGTTTGGCCGCAAAGCTTGGCTTCACACTCGCGCCGGAAACGCTGGCGCCGATTGCCGAACTCGCCCCGCTGCTTGCGGACGTTGCGCCTGCGCGACTTTTTGACGAGTCGCTCAAACTGTTCTTTTCCGGACATGGCCTCGAAAGCCTGCGCCAGCTGCATAATCTCGAGCTGCTCGGGCAGATCTTTCCGGCTACGGCGGCCGCGTTGGCGGGCCCTAATGCAGCCGCATTTGGTCGACTGCTTGGCTATACATTCACCAGTACCGATGATCGAATCCGCAGCGATAAACCGGTAACGCCGGCCTTCCTGTTTGCAGCGATGTTGTGGGAGCCCGTGCGCAGCCTGGCCGAACGTCTGGTTGCCGGTGGATCGGATGCGGCGGTGGCTTGGACGGTGGCGGTCGATCGCGTTATGCATGAGCAGGCTGCCCACGTTGCGATTCCCAAGCGCTTCGTCATGGCGACGGAAGAGATCTGGTCACTGCAGCCGCGTTTCGAGCAGCGCCAGAGAAAGCGCGTTTTGCGTTTGCTGGCCCATCCGAAATTTCGCGCGGCGTTCGATTTTCTGGTCATCCGATCGCACGAAGAGGCGGAGCTCAAGGAGCAGGTCGAGTGGTGGACTGAGGCTCAGGAGCTCGATAGCGAGCATTTGTCGAGCCACCTCACTGCTGCGCCCTCGTCAAGGTCTGAGGGCGACGCGCCGAAGAAGCGAAAGCGCTCACGCCGTCGCAAGAGTCGCGGGCCGGTTGTTGGCACAGCAAGCGAATTGGGCGTGGAGAATCAGTCCGAGTGAGCGCGGTACGCGCGTTCATTGGTCTTGGCGGCAATCTCGGCGATCCGATCTCGCAGATTCGAGCCGCCTTGATTGGTCTCGATCAATTGCCGGAAACGCGCCTGATCAAGGCTTCGGGGTTCTACCGCACGCCGCCCTGGGGCAATATCGACCAGGCCGATTTCGTCAATGCCGCGGCAGAAATCGAAACCAGTTTGCCTGCGCGACAGCTGCTCGATGCGTTGCTGCAAATCGAAACTCGTGCGGGGCGTGTGCGCAGCGAGGAGCGTTGGGGACCGCGCCTGATCGATCTGGACCTGCTTGTGTATGGCGATAAGAGTATCGACGAGGAAAATTTGCATGTGCCGCACCCGCGCATGGCTGAACGTGCGTTCGTGATCGTGCCACTAGCCGAACTTGATCCGATGTTGAGGCTGCCCGGTCATGGCTTGCTGGCGGAACTGCTTGAAAGGACGGATGCGCGCACTTGCGTCCGTATTGCCGTCGACCACTGATTCGAAAGCGACAACCGGGTTAGGATGCTCTCGAACCCAATGTCCGCATCCCGTCATCACAGAACATTGTCAATGTACTCAAATCCATCCATTCCATCAAAACGCACGCCAATCACGGTTCCTGCCCTGCAGCAGCGCAAGGCTCGTGGCGAAAAGATCGCCGTGCTCACGTGTTACGACGCAAGTTTTGCTGCCCATTTTGACGCCGCCGGGATCGATGTGGTCCTCGTCGGCGATTCGCTCGGAATGGTCATCCAGGGGCGCACGAGCACTTTGCCGGTCACCCTCGATCACATGGTCTACCACACCGCAGCAGTGGCGCGCGGATTGCAAGCTCCCTTGCTGATTGCCGACCTGCCATTCATGAGCTATCGGGATGTACCAACGGCCCTGCAATCAGCCGCTCGCTTGATGGGCGAGGGTGAAGCCGCGATGGTCAAGCTGGAAGGCGCCGGCTGGGTAGTCGATGTCATATCGGCCTTGGCCGAGCGCGATGTTCCGGTCTGCGCGCATCTCGGTCTGACTCCCCAATCCGTGCACAAACTCGGTGGCTATCGCGTGCAGGGAAAGCAGTCCGAAGACGCCGAGCGCTTGCTTGGCGAAGCCCATGCCGTTGCCAAGGCCGGTGCAGAGCTGCTCGTGCTCGAGTGCGTACCGGCTGATCTTGCAATGCGAATTACCGCAGAAATTCCGATACCGACGATTGGCATCGGTGCAGGCGCCGGTTGTGATGGCCAGGTGCTCGTGCTCTACGACATGCTCGGTATTACGCCGGGCCGTCGACCGCGTTTCAGCAAGGATTTCCTGCGTGGCCAGGATTCGATCGATGGCGCATTGATCGCTTACGTCGAAGCGGTGCACAACGCCACATTCCCCGGCCCTGAACATTCCTACTGAACCATGTTGATCATCAGAAATATCGAGGAACTGCGAGCTTGCGTCGGCGAACAACGGCGCACCGGAACGCGTATCGGTTTCGTGCCAACCATGGGCAACCTGCATGCAGGGCACCACTCGTTGTTGGCTATCGCAAAGCAACATTGTGAATTTGTCGTCGCGTCGATCTTTGTCAATCCAACCCAGTTCGGCGTCAACGAGGATTTTTCGCGCTACCCGAGAACGCCTGATGAGGATGCATTCGGCCTCGGCGAAAGTGGTTGCGACCTGCTGTTTCTTCCCGATGTCGAGACCGTGTATCCATTTGGAGCCGAGCATGCGGTTAGAGTCAGCGTTCCCGAGCTGGGCGATATCCTCGAAGGCGCAAGTCGGCCGGGACATTTTGATGGCGTTGCCACGGTCGTCGCGCGCCTGTTCAACTTGGTCCAGCCTGACGTGGCGGTATTCGGCAGCAAGGATTACCAGCAACTGCTGGTAATCCGTCGCATGACCCGTGATCTGGCGTTTCCGATCACGCTCGTGGGTGCGCCGATCATTCGCGAAGCCAATGGCCTAGCGATGAGTTCGCGCAATCAGTATCTGGATGAGGGTCAACGTGAGCAGGCGGCAATCATCCACGCGACCTTGATCTGGATTTCAGAAAAGCTCAATGGAAAATGGAATGTAGGAGCCCCTTCAGTGGCGAGCTCCACCGCCCTCTCGTCGAAAGGCTCGCCCCTGAAGGGGCTCCTACAGGAACAGAAAGACTCCGTCGCGACGATCGAGACTGCCGCGATGCAGCGTCTTGGCGAGTCGGGATTCAAGCCCGATTATGTCGCTATTCGCCGCGCTGCCGATCTTGGCCAAGCGCAAGACAATGTGAATGAACCGCTGGTGATCTTGATCGCAGCGCGGCTGGGCGACGTCCGCTTGATTGATAATCTTCAATTCACCGTCTCGGCACCGGTGCCAGCCGATGCGCCGACGCCCTGAGCGCGTTGCTGTGTCGAGGTTGTTGTTTTGAATGTGACGTGTATGGCACATCGCAACATCGTGTGGTAGGATTACAACCGTCCTCGGGGTTTTTGCAACGACCTCGTGGCCACCAGGGCGCATTGCAGGTAATCGTCACTCCAATTGAACCCTCGCGCGTGAACCGCTGCGAGGGTTTTTTTTGTCTCGAA
>JBBQTY010000048.1:0-21790 GCA_038234445.1 Lysobacterales bacterium | reverse complement strand
TTCTTCATTTTCCTCGGTCTGGCGACGCTTTTTCTGATCTGACTCCGTGTTCCTCGCGTTACTTGTGGATTCTTTGCCGCGCGTGGTTCCGGTAGTCGTTGGGTGGCATGCCTTCGGTGCGGCGAAAGGCCCGCGTGAAATTTGCGCCATCCTGGTAGCCGAGCTGCAAAGCGATGCGGGTGATCGGTAGATCGCTTTCTGCGAGCAACTGACAAGCGCGCCGATGCCGACTCTGCAAACCGAGTTCGCGGAAATGGGTTCCTTCGTCGGCAAGGCGGCGATTCAACGTGCGCGCGGAAAGATGCAGAATGTGCGCGAGCTCATGCTGACGCGGCTGATGATCGCTGGATTGATCGAGCATCATCCGGATCCAATCCGCCAGCGAGCCGCGGCGTGTCAATCGTGAAAGTTCGTCGTCGCAGCGTTGACGGGCAATCTTGAGCGCGTTTCGATCCGCGAGTGCGAGCGGGCGCACGAGCATGGCCGCGGGCAGCTCGATGATCAGCCCGGTGTCGTGGCTCATATCGAACTGCACGCGTGCCGGAGCCAATTGACGGTAGCGAGGTGCTGCCTTTGCCAGTGATTCGGGGAGATGGATCGTATAGGGCGGAATTCTCGTGGAAAGCAGAAAGCTGATCTCGGCATGAAAGGCTGCGGCAATTGCCTCGATGTGAAAGCGCAGGCTAAGCGGCTTGAGGGCAAGCGCCGGTTGCAGATGGATGCGTACGCCGCTTGCCATCGGCTCATAGCGAAGGACGAACGTGGGCGTGATCAGTGCCCAGTAGCGTGCCGCCAAGCGCAACGCGTGATCCAGTGTGGCAGACGTCATCAGCGCATAGCCAAGCAACTCGTGGTTGCTCGGTTTGATCAAGCGGCCGAGCTGAAAACCCAGGTCGTCGCGCGCAGTTACTTCGATGGCGGCTTCGATCAAGGCTTCGACCTGCGCGATGCTGAGCAAGCTATCGGGCTCACTCAAGCTCGCATGGTCGATACCAATCCGTTGGACCAAGGTGTCAAGCGGCGTGCCTTGATTGCGCAAGAGATCGAACAAGAGCACGTAATAGCGCGCCGGCAAAATGCGCGTTCCCGATTTCGTGGTCATGTCTGCTGGACTCGCGTGGCTGGAAATGACAACACTGTGGCGTAAAATGACAAGCCATGCCAGTCGTGCCGCGTGAACATGCAATCCTTCACTTGTCCGCCCGGAATTCGCAATGATCGACACTGCCGCTGCACCCATCTGGATCGATCATCGGCGCAATCTTTGGCCAATCAGCCTCATCGTGCCTTCGTTGGCTTTGATTGCGTTTGCTCTGGTTGAACTGAGTGGTTCGGCGTGGTTCTGGTGGACTGGCGCCGTAGTCATCTACGGACTGGTTCCCTTGCTAGACGCGTGGATCGGCGAGGATCGCAACAATCCGCCCGAGTCTGCCGTGGAAATGCTTGGGCATGATCCCTGGTACCGATGGGTATTGCTTGCCACCTTTCCGTTGCAGTTGATCGGAACGGTGGGTGGCGTCTGGGTGGCGACATCGACCGATCTGAATCCGTTGCAGTGGCTCGGTCTCGCGGTGACTGTCGGCATTGTCAGTGGCGGCGGCATCAACACTGCACACGAATGGGGACATAAACGCGGTTGGTTTGCCAACCTGATGTCAAAGCTCAGCCTCGCCCCAGCGTTTTATGGGCACTTTCATGTCGAGCACAATCGTGGACATCACAAGAATGTCGCGACGCCGACCGATCCGGCCAGTGCGAGGCTCGGTGAATCCTATTGGAGCTTCCTGCCACGAACGATGATCGGCAGCCTGCGTTCGGCCTGGCGTATCGAACGCGAGCGATTGGCGTCGCAAGGCGAGTCGGTTTGGAGTATCCACAATGACAATCTTCAGGCCTGGACATTGAGTGCCCTGCTTTACGGAGCGCTGATCGCCGTGTTCGGCTGGAAGGCGTTGCCATTCCTGATGGCCCAGGCAGTCTATGGTGCGGCCCTTCTCGAAGCGGTCAACTACATCGAGCATTACGGTTTGCTGCGCAGCAAGGATTCCTCCGGCCGCTTCGAGCGGTGCGCGCCCGAGCACTCCTGGAACAGCAATCGAATCGTCAGCAATTTGATGTTGTACCAATTGCAGCGTCATTCCGACCATCATGCGAATCCCCGACGTGCCTATCAGACCCTGCGCCACTTCGATGACAGTCCGCAGTTGCCTGTGGGCTATGCGGCGCTGATTCCGCTGGTCTACTTTCCTTGGTTGTGGTTTGCGCTGATGGACAAGCGAGTCGTCAATCACTATCGCGGTGATCTGGCGCGCGCCAATCGGCAACCAGCCAGAGAGAGCGGCGACGTGACGAAAGGGTGATCGCAGCTCCGCCGACGGGATGACTTCTGGCCCGTCGCGGGCATGATCTGATTGCGTTAGTCTTGGCAACGATGGATTTTGACTTTCCTCGCTGCGCTGGCGGGATCGCGCAGCGTGGGCCTCTCTTTCGCAACCAGGAGTCTCGCATGTCCCATCGATTGCTGTTTGGATGGTTGTTTGTTGCGCTCGCATCGAGCCCCGTCCATGCCCTCACTGTCGACGAACTCGTCGCGAAAAATGCCGAAGCGCGTGGCGGTCTCGACAAGATCGAGGCCATCAAATCCCTGCGTATGCAAGGTCAGATCCGTGTCGGCGGAGATTTTGGCTCGTTTGATCTCGGCCTGATGCAGCTCAAGAAAGCGCCTGATTCGTTGCGCAATGAAGCCTCGGTGCAAGGCCTGACCCAGGTTGAAGTGTGGAACGGCGAGCAAGGTTGGCGCATCGATCCATTCCAAGGGCGAAAAGATGCCGAACGCATCACCGGTGACGATGCACGCGGACTCGCCGATGACGCCAACATCGCCGGACCGTTGATCAACTACAAGGCGCAAGGCAATACGGTGGAATATCAGGGTACCGAGGACGTCGACGGCACCGAGGCGCACAAGCTCAAGGTGACCTTGAAGAATGGCGATGTTCAGACCGTCTATCTTGATCCGGATCACTTCATCGAGATCCGCACGGTCAGCCAGCGCAAGGTGCGCGGAACCGAGGTCGAAGACACCAGCGACTTCGGAGACTACGAACTGGTTGACGGCGTCTATTTCCCGTTTTCCATCAGCACTCATACAAAAGGACAGGGCGGCTCGCAGCAGGTCACGATCGAGAAGGCGGAGGCCAATGTCGCCATCGAGGATACGGTTTTCGCATTCCCCGCCAAGGCCGGGAGCACGCCATGAATACGAGGACAGCGACGATGAAGCAAGCTCGGTTCACGCAACTTTCGATGCTCACCCTGATCGGCGTTGCATCGATGTCCGTTACCGCCACAGCTGCCGAGCCCGACTCGGCGCAGCTGGATTCCGGTTCCATCTCGGGACTCGGCATCCGCAATATAGGCTCGGCGACCATGAGCGGGCGCATCGCCGCACTCGATGCGCGCGTCGGCAAGGATGGCAAGATCCTGATCTACGTCGGCTCGGCATCGGGTGGCGTGTGGAAATCGAGCGACGGCGGCACCACGTTCAAGCCGGTATTCGACAAGCAGTCGGTGCAATCCATTGGTGCGGTCACGATTGATCCGAGCAACCCACAGACGGTCTGGGTAGGCACCGGAGAATCCTGGACACGCAATTCTCTCTCGATCGGCGATGGCATCTATAAATCGACCGATGGCGGTGATTCCTGGAGCCATCTCGGCCTGCCGAACTCCGAGCGCATCGTCAAGATTGTCGTCGATCCTCAATCCAGCGACACCGTCTACGCCTGCGCGCCCGGCAAAATGTGGAGCGATTCATCCGATCGCGGCCTATACAAGACGACCGACGGCGGCAAGAGCTGGAGTCTCGTGCTCAAGGGCTCAAATCTTTCAACGGGCTGCGCCTCGTTGAGCATGGATCCGAAAAACCACGACGTGCTGTTTGCCAGTCTCTGGGATTATCGACGCAAAGGCTGGACCTTCCGGTCGGGCGGTGAATCCGCGACGGCGAAATCCGGCAGCGGTCTGTTCCGCTCGGCTGATGGCGGCAAGTCGTGGACCGAAATCACCGCAGCGGCAAATCAGGGTTTTCCGACCAAGCCGTTTGGTCGCATCGCCGTCGCCATCGCCCCATCGAATCCGCAGGTTGTCTACAGCTTTGTCGAGTCGACCGATTCCGCCCTGCTGCGTTCAGATGATGGTGGCAAGACCTGGATCCAGCGCGACAAGAGTCAGATGATGGTCTGGCGGCCGTTCTATTTTGCCAACTTGATCATTGATCCATTCAATCCGGATCGCGTGTTCAAGCCCGATGGTGCGCTGATCCAGAGTCTTGATGGTGGCAAGAGCTTTGCCAATGTCGGCGGTGGTGCGCACGGTGACTTCCATGTGGTCTGGATTGATCCTGGCAATACCCAGCATGTCATCGTCGGCGACGATGGCGGCTTGTGGCAATCATTTGACGGCGCCAACAAGTGGTGGAAGCAGAACAACCTGCCGGTCTCGCAGTTTTATCATGTCAGTGTCGATGATCAGGATCCGTTCCAGGTTTACGGCGGCTTGCAGGACAACAGTTCCTGGGTTGGCCAGAGCGCCTATCCAGGCGGTATCGCCAATTCCCAATGGGAAAACATGTACGGCGGCGACGGTTTCTGGATGTTCTCCGATCCGACCGATGCGAATTACCTCTACGCCGAAGCACAGGGCGGTGCGATCGGTCGGGTCAATCGACATACGCATGAGGTGCGCAACATCCAGCCGATGCCGAACTACAAGGAAAAGCTGCGCTGGAACTGGAATACGCCGATTGCGATGAGCCCGAATGAAAAGGGCACGATCTATATCGGTGCGCAATTCCTGTTCCGCTCGCGCGATCAGGGTCAGAGTTGGGATCGCATTTCGCCGGATCTGACGACGAACAATCCTGAGCGCCAGAAACAGGAGGAATCGGGTGGCATCACCGTAGACAATTCCGCGGCCGAGACCTACACGACCATTTACTCGATCAGCGAATCACCGAAACAGACCGGATTGATCTGGGTCGGTACTGATGACGGCAACGTGCAGCTCACCCGCGATGACGGCAAATCCTGGAGCAACGTCACTGCCAGTATCAAGGGTATCTCGCGTGATTCATGGGTCAGTTGGGTTCAGGCCAGCGCCTTCGATGCAGGGACCGCTTATGTTGCGATTGACCGGCATACGTTTGGCGACATGGCACCTTACATCTACAAGACGACGGATTTCGGCAAGACCTGGAGCGCTCTGGTTGCGCCGGCCAACAACAAATCCTTGCGCGGCTACGTGCATGTGATTCGTGAGGATTCGGAAAAGCCGAATCTGCTGTATGCGGGAACCGAGTTCGGCTTGTGGATCTCGAATGACGCGGGTACCCATTGGGCGCAGTTCAAGGCCAATGAGTTTCCCTCGGTCGCGGTGCGTGACATCGCTTTGCAGAACCGGGACAAGTCGCTCGTTCTCGCGACGCATGGTCGGGGTATCTGGATTGTCGATGACATCACACCGTTGCGCGCGCTCGATCCAATGACGTTAGCCAGTGATGCCGCGTTTCTTCCGACACGCATGATCCAGCAGCGCATTGGTGCATCTGGCGGATGGCCGGAGGGTGATGCAAGCTTCGCCGGAGCGAATCCGCAAGGTGGTGCCGATATTGCCTATTTCCAGAAGTCCCGTCACCTCTTCGGCAAGCTCAAGATCGAAGTACTCGGTGCCGACGGCAAGGTCATTGATACCTTGCCATCCAGCGTGCGTCGTGGAATCAACCACGTCTACTGGTCGATGCGCGCACAACCACCGCGTGTTCCCAAAGCCGCCCAGATTGCGTTCAATTCGACCCAGGGTCCACGCGTGCCACCGGGCGATTACACCGTTCGCATGACCAAGAACAAGGATATTTTCACGACGACGATCCACGTCGGGCTGGATAGTCGGGTCAGCTTCTCGATGGAAGATCGACAGGCTCAATACAACGCCGCCGTGAAGGTGCGTGACATCTTTGGCGACATGAGCATGCTGGCCGACAAGATCAACGCCGTGCGTGCACAAGCCTCGGCAAAGGCGCAGAAACTGGATGCGGGCAACGCCTTGCGCAAGCAGCTGGAATCACTCGATGCCAAGGCAGATTCGATCCGCAAGAACATCGTGGCGACCAAGGAAGGCGGTGCGATCACCGGCGAGGAGCGACTGCGCGAACATACCGATTCTCTCTACGGTGCCATCATGTCCTATGACGGCAAGCCGACCGACTATCAACTCGCTCGCATCGACTCGTTGCGCCGCGAGCTCGGCGATATCGAAAAGCAGTTCGCCGATCTGCAATCGGGCGATCTTTCCAGCGTGAACACGGCACTTGGAAAAGCGGGGATTGAAGCTATCGATGTTTCGAGTGGTTCCGCGCGGGCATCGGGCGGTGGGTTGGGATCGGCGGGCCTGCAGGAGGCGATGCGCGCGCTCCGCTGACCTGAGCAGCGTGCATGCAAGATTGACAGAGAGCTGTGTCAGGGTCAGCAATGAACCTTGACCGGCCCTCTCGTCGCTCCTTCACAGGCAGGAACTTGGTGACTTTGAAACGCTTGATCGCGAAGAGTTGGGTTGGCTTTTTGCAAGGGGAAAATCATTGCGCACCCGTCTTCGCAAATCCGAATCATTCCTGAGCATCCCGAAGAACCTGGATAGTCAAGGAATGTCCTCGGCCCGCTCCCTCAAGCGAGCCTGACGAACGTCACTTGAATAGATTCGAATAATGTGATGGTATAACGTAACGATTTGATTGCGGAGATCGTGGATGTGCACGGTCCCCGCATTTGGCTGATCTTTCGACGTTACGGATTCCCTATGCGCCCCCTTCCGCTTGTGCTCGCCCTTTCATCCATCCTGCTGACTTCTGCGCAGGCCGCGGAGCCCTCCACCGATCAGCAAATTACCGCTCTGGCCGAGCGCATCCGCGCGCTTGAAACCAATGCTCAAGCCCTGCAGAAGCAAGCTTCTGATGCCCTCGCGGCGGCACAGGCAGCGCAGGCTGAATTGCAGCAAATGAAGGTCGCGCAACAGGATCAAGCTGTCGCCGCCGTGAGTACGGACTCGTCCGGCGGCAGCACGAGCGCATCAGCCAACGCATTCAATCCGGCGATCGCGCTGATCCTCAACGGACTCTATGTGAATCACTCGAAGGATCCGATCAACTATCAGCGCGCGGGTTTCCCCCAGCTGGGTGAGGGCGGGCCGAGCGCGGATGGCCTACAACTAGGCGAAAGCGAAATTTCATTCGCTTCGAATATTGACGACAAGTTCTACGGTCAGCTCACATTGACCTTGGCCAGCGACGGTGGGCAGACGACGACCGGCGTCGAGGAAGCCTATATCGAGACCACTGCATTGCCAGACGGATTCACGGCGCGTGCCGGACGCTTCTACTCAAATATCGGCTATCTCAACAGCCATCACACGCATACCGACTTTTTCAGCGATCGGCCGCTTGCCTACCAAGCTTTTCTCGGCAATCAGTTCGGCGATGATGGCGTCCAGTTGCGCTGGGTTGCGCCGACCGATACCTATCTCGAATTGGGTAGTGAGGCGTTCCGCGGCGAGAATGCTCCGGCGGGCGGCGCGGCGCACAACGGCGTCGGCGCGAAGACCTTCTTCGTGCATGCCGGCGGCGATGTGGGCTTCAATAATTCCTGGCTTGCCGGAGCGTCGGTCCTGCATGCGGATACGCTCGAAGGCGAGGATGGATTCAGCGGCCGCGACAATCTTTTCCTCGCCGACTTCACCTGGAAGTGGGCGCCGAATGGCGCCTTCAAGGATTCCGGAATCGTGCTGCGAAGCGAAGCTTTTGTCGATGATCGCAAGGGCATCGTGATTGATCCGCAAGATCCTGACGCACTCGCGCAAACCTGGGATGGCAAACGTCGTGGCGCCTATGTCGAGGGCTTGTACCGCTTCAGTCGGACCTGGGACGTAGGCTATCGCTATGACAAGCTGTGGGCCGCTTCAAGCGGACCTTATGCCAGCGACTTCGATCCGCAGCGGCACAGCGTAGCGGCGACCTGGCACAACAGTGAATTCAGTCTGCTGCGCCTGCAGCTCGCGCACGATGAGCCGCAGCCGCACTTCGTCGACAATGTTCTCACCCTGCAGTATCAGGTCAGTCTCGGCGCCCATGGCGCACACAAATTTTGAGGAATCACGTAATGCGTAAGATGTTTTTGTGGATGATTGTTCTGGCAATCGCGATCAGTGCACCGGTCGAGGCGAAGCTGCGCGTGTTTGCCTGCGAGCCCGAGTGGGGATCGCTGCTGACCGAGTTGGCCGGTGATGCGATCGATGTCGACGTCGCCACGAACGCGCTGCAGGATGTGCATGTCGTCGAAGCGCGGCCGAGCCTGATCGCAAAGATGCGCAAGGCTGATCTTGTGGTCTGTTCCGGGGCGCAACTGGAAATCGGTTGGCTGCCGCAGTTGCTGCGCCAGGCCGGCAACGCCAAGGTCGCATCGGGTGCGGGCTATTTCATGGCCGCAAGTCAGGTCGTCACCCTGGAAAAACCAGCCAGCGTCGATCGATCGGCCGGTGACGTGCATCCCGATGGCAACCCGCATGTGCAGCTCGATCCGTACCGCGTTCTGGCTATAGCGAAGGCGCTCAGTGCTCGTCTCGGCGAACTCGATGCCGCCAATGCGGCGACCTATCAACAGCGTCTGGGCGATTTCGAGACACGCTGGCAGACGGCTATCAAGGGCTGGGAAGCCAAGGCCGCACCGCTGAAAGGCAAGGCCGTGGTGGTGCACCACTCGAGCTGGATCTACCTTCTGCAATGGCTGGACATGCATGAAATCGGCTCGCTCGAACCCAAGCCCGGCGTGCCTCCTACAAGTTCACATCTTTCGAGCTTGATCGATGTGACCAAGAGTGGTGGTGCAATCGCGATCATCTGTGCTGCGTATCAGGATTCCAAACCGAGTGAATGGCTCGCTGAGCGCACCGGTGTTCCTGCGCTTGTGCTGCCGTTTACCGTCGGTGGCGATGATCAGGCCAAGGATTTGTTCGGACTTTACGATTCGACGATCGATAAGCTGCTTGGGGTGCTCAAGTGAATTGGGAGGGACTTGATTTCAGCATTCTCGGCCCTGCCTGTCTGGCCGGTTTGATCGTGCTCGCCACGCATGTTCCGCTCGGAACTCGCGTGCTCGCTCGCGGCATCATCTTCATCGATCTGGCGATTGCCCAGATTGCGGCACTTGGCGTGATTCTCGCCCAGTTCTTCGGCATGGACGAACACGGTTTCGGCGTGCAGATCGCCGCCGCTGTCGCGGCCTTGCTCGGCGCAGCCTTGCTCAGTGCCACCGACAAGCGCTGGCCCGAATATCAGGAGCCCTTGATCGGCACCCTGTTTGTGCTCGCGGCAACTGGCGGTCTGCTCCTGCTGGCAAATAATCCGCACGGTGGTGAACACTTGAAGGATCTATTGGTCGGGCAGATTCTTTGGGTCAGTCCTTCGCAGTTGTGGACCGCCGCGATTGGCTCTGCGGTCCTTCTGGCGGTGATTGCCTGGTGCGCCGGAAAGCTTGCCGGTCTCGCTTTCTACGCGGTGTTCGCGCTGGCAATCACGATCTCGGTGCAGCTCATCGGCGTCTATCTGGTCTTCACCAGTTTGATTGTTCCGGCATTGGCAACGGCCGGAATGAAGGGCAGGTCGCGTCTGCTCGTCGCGTATGGCATCGGAATTTGTGGCTATGTCAGCGGCCTCGTGCTGTCAGCCGTGTTTGATTTGCCGAGCGGTGCGATGATCGTCTGGACACTGGCGGCATGCGGTGTACTCGCACAGCTTCTGCCCTTCGTCCGACGCGCCCACCGGGCGCATTCCTCGGATCAAAAGATAGCCGCCAACGGGGCGTGATCCACGTCAACGGATCCTGGCTTCAGCTCATGAAGCCAAGGTCGGCAGAGGCAAAGCGGCCGATATTCGGAAACACCGTCGACATGTCTCCGGGCGGCACGCCATACCAGCGTGCAATCGTTGCCGCGTATTGATCGACCGAAGTGGTAGGGATGACCTGACCCCAACCCGCATCATCCGGTCCTTCTACGGTCAGGTTCGGCGGTGTGCCATAGATGCGCCGGCCGTTCACGGCGCCGCCCATAATCAGATGATGGCTGCCCCAGCCATGATCGGTGCCGTCACCATTGACGCTGGTGGTGCGGCCGAATTCCGAAGCGGTGAACGTGGTGACGGCATTGTCGACGGACATTTCGACGGTGGCCGCATGAAATGCCGCAAGTGCCGCATCGAGTTCGGCGAGGCCGTCGGCCTGGTCGCTCAGCTGGTTGTCATGCGTATCAAAACCGCCGAGACCGACATAGAAGATCTGGCGCTGCATCTGCAAGCTTCCACGCACGTTGATCAGTCGGGCGATCATGCGCAACTGGCGGCCCAGGCGTGTATCGGGAAACGCGGTTGAGAGCGCGCTCTCCCCGTCGAGTGCCTCAGTGACCATGACCTCGTTGTCCATCGAACGGCGCACGACGGTCGCATACTGGCGTTGCAATGCGTTGCCATGTGCGGCATCGCGCAGAGCGATGAACGCAGCGCGGCGATCAGGGCGCCAGACAGGCACGGCATCAATGCCTCTCGCGCCATCTTCGCCAACGAAATACGGCACCACATCGTCGCCCGCCTGAAAAACATTCTCGCCGTCGATCGAGATATTCATCGACAACTGCTGATTGGTGTTGCTGGTGTGGAACATGTCGGCGAGGCGACCGCCCCAGCCACGCCGATCGAGCGCATCAGCCTGGGTCTGCAACCAGGTCACGCTCTGGTCGCTGTGTGAGAACAACTGCTTTGGAACCGGAACGGTTTCGGCTTCGTATTGCGCCTTGGTAGTCGGATAGAGCAGGGGGCCGACGTTGGCCGCGATGGCCAACGGCGATTGGGTCTGATTGAATAGCCCGCGCAACAACGGCATGGCTGGATTCAAACCGAAACTGGCGCCACCGATCGGGGCCACGCTCGGGTTGAGGCTCAGCAAGCTTGCCGATGGCAGGGCAAGGGCGCCACGCGAGGTCGCGTACTGGTTGTATTCGGCCGTACTCTTCGGCACGAGCATATTGAAGCCATCGTTGCCGCCGTAGAGATACACGCAAACCAGTGCGCGGTAGTCACCACCCAACAGGCGACGAGAGGAGGTCGCGGCGGCGTGCGCCAATGAAAGCTTGCCGGCGAAACTCGTGAACATTGCCGAGGAAGCGGTTGCGCAAAGAGCGCGTTGGATGAAATCGCGTCTTTTCATGGGATCACCGTTCAATGACGTACTCGGAGGAGGTCTGGATCAGCCAAATGGCGTCTTGCACGCGCTCGCGGCGATCCTCTGTATCAACATTGGGCATGCCCTGAACATAATTGACGAGCGTATTGAACATCGCGGCGGACATGGTTCGACTCATGAACAATAGATCGTAGCGATCAATCAGTCGAACCGGATCGGTGGCAAACGGCAATTCACTGTCGAGTTCAATCACGACATCTTCAGGATCCATCCATGGGTTGCCTCGCCAATACCAGAACGTCTTGGAATCCAGCGCATTGGAAATGCCGGCCACCGAGGTATCGGTGGTGATCTGGAATTCCGGCGCGCTCAATCCCAGCGAATAGAGCTCCCCGGGCGGGCTGTAGTCAGGCAGGAAAAAGTTGAACACGGTCGGCGAGCGCAGCGCGGCCTGACCGAGGTAGTAGTCGGCATTCCATTCGCGAAAGCGCCCGTCGTTTGCGCTCGCGTCCATCGCACGCCATAGATGGGTCTGGCGCAGCAAGGGTTCACGCAGTTTCCCACGGTTGCTGGCGAGGCTCGGCAGCTGACGTGCCTCACTGTCCATCAGCACGGCGCGAATGGTCGCGCCAAGATCGCCACGCACGCCGATACCGTTGTTGGCGAACACCGCGGCCACGCGGCCAATGTAGGCAGGGCTCGGATTGCTCGAAACCAGACGCTTGATCAAGTGACGGGCAATGAACGGGCCAACATTGGGATGATTGAAAATATTGTCGAGCGCAGCGCCGAGGTCACTTGCCGCTGTGCCTCCACCGAGGAGCATTCCGCCAGGAAGGCTGGCCGCGGGATAGTTGAGCAGTTGTTTGTCTTCCGCCGAGGCGTGGTAGCTTTCCCAAGGCTCCATTGGCAGGAACCACGAGGCATTCCAGCCCGGATTCGGCCATTCAACTGGGCCACTCGGGCAGTATTCCCACTCCCACCACAGGCCACCGTTGTCACGTGGACAATTGGCCCAGTTCCAGCCTGTGAAAACATGGGCGAATCCACGAATCGTTTCCTGGTTGTAGGTCGGCACTGGCTGTCCGCCAGCAAGCACGGCCGTGCCATTGGCATCCAGTTGCACAAGGCCCACCGAAAACAATTGCATGACTTCGCGTGCGTAGTTTTCGTCAGGCCGGATATTGGTATCAGGATCGGGTTTTTGATTTTTGAACATCGACAGGTAGTTGCCCATGATCGGGTTCAAAGTCACCTGTTCGAGCAGGCTACGGTAGTTGCCGAAGGCGTTGTCTGTCAGCAGGTCGTAGTAGTTGCCCATGGCAATCGGCTGGCCGCTGCCGTCGCCGCTCTGGTCGGAGACGACAAACAATTCGCTCAAGGCGAAAGCCACGCGCTGGCGCAATTGGTCAGGTCCGGCGATCGCGGCTTGCCACCACGCTTCCTGGCGTGCGCTCTGGTAAACCTCAAGGCCCGCCGCCTCTTGATTTTCCATGTACTCGCGTTCGTGCGATGCAGGTTGCGAGACCTGGTCGGCCAGCCAGGCGTTGTAGCCGATTGCGCGCAAGCGTGAAATTTCGCCCAGGGTCGGGCCGAAGGTCGACTGGGTCAGGAAGCGAGCAGCCTCGGCATCAGAATGCGGGCCTTCCGTGTGATCATCGAATCCGGCATCGAAGACGTGATCGCCTGCCCATGCGAGGCCTGAAAATACGAGTATGGTTGCCGCCAGCGCCAAACGACAGATCAGGATTTTCATGGATGTCCCCGGTATCGTGCTTCCCCAACGAGTGACCGTAGCGTCTCTCGGATTCGGGCAATGTGAGCGCAGTCACGGGATGTCCGATCCACTCGTCAAATTACTGGCGTGGTTCTCATTCTTGCTCGCATTGTTCGTTCCGCAAGCGGCATTGGCATTGAACAACTGCCTTGTCGCGGAATTTCAGGATCGACAAGGCCAGTCCGAAATTCTCATCATCAACGACAATCCGGGCAATCCGTTTGCCTACCGTCCGCGCTGTGTGACAATCAGTGAAGGTACACTCGTCCATTTTGCCGCTTTACCCGATTTCGGAATGCATCCACTTTATGGCGGCACTGTCAGCGGCGGGCAGGCCAATATCGATCCAGACAGCCCGATCGGCTCGTTCACCAGTGGTGGCGAAGGCGAACGTGTGTTGATCGCTTCTGGGGAATTCCCGTATTTCTGCGACTTCCATTTTGGCGCCGGCATGATGGGATCGATTCGCGTGATTCCGCAATTGTTCGCTGATGGCTTCGATTGACCTGACTCTCGAATCAACCTGGCACGCGCCACTCGAGCGGACGACACCCGGTCGGTGCCGACATCTGCTTGGCGCACAGAGGAACGCAGTAGACTTCGCGGATTCATAGCGTGGAGTTGGTTGTGTTCGATATCGCGGTTGTCTTCCTGGTCGTCACGGCCTTGCTGGCTTATCTGAACCATCGTTTCATCGGACTGCCGACGACCATCGGTGTCATGGCGATCGCGCTGATCTTGTCGTTTTCCCTGATCGGACTCGACAAGCTCGGCTTTGGCGAGTTGCATGCCTACGAAGTTTCCCTGCTGGAGTCGATCGATTTTTCCGATGTGCTGATGCAGGGCATGTTGTCGATGCTGTTGTTCGCCGGCGCGATGCATGTCGATTTGAGCGAGCTGCGCGCCTATCGCTGGCAGGTTGGATTGCTCGCCGTGGTCGGCACGGTGATTTCGACGGTGATTGTTGGCTTCGCGCTTTACTTGTTCCTGCCGATGGCCGGCGTCGAGCTTGCGTTGAACTATTGCCTTGTGTTCGGTGCGCTGATTTCTCCGACCGATCCGATTGCGGTAATGGGCATTCTCAAATCGGCGAAGGCGCCGAAAAATCTTGAACTGGTTATTTCGGGCGAATCGCTTTTCAACGATGGTGTCGGTGTCGTTCTGTTCTCGATCCTGCTTGGGACCATTGCGCTTGGCGCGCCGCCAACAGCTGCGCAGGCGGGCATGTTGCTGCTCCACGAAGCCGGTGGCGGCATTGTCTATGGGTTGGCACTGGGCTATGTGACCTTTCGGCTTCTCAAAAGCATCGACAACTACAAGGTCGAAGTGCTGCTGACCCTCGCTGCCGTCCTCGGTGGCTACCTCCTCGCAACGCGTCTGCATGTCTCCGGGCCGCTGGCCATGGTCATCGCCGGACTCGTCATCGGCAATCATGGTCGGGCGGAGGCGATGTCGGACAAGACGCGTGCGCATCTCGACATGTTCTGGGAATTGCTCGACGAGATCCTCAACACCGTGTTGTTCGTGCTGATCGGCATGGAGGCTTTGATCATTCCGTATTCACCCAATGTGATCATCGCCGCATTGGGAACGGTCGTAATAACCTTGATCGCGCGATTGCTCGCTGTCGGTGTGCCGGTGGCGGTGCTGAAATCGCTTTTCGCACTGCCCAAGGGATCTTGGCAAGTGCTGACCTGGGGTGGTTTGCGTGGAGGTATTTCAGTGGCCTTGGCGCTGTCGCTGCCGCTGGGGTCCGAGCGCAATATCGTGCTCGCGTTGACCTATGCCGTGGTCGTGTTCTCGATTCTCGTGCAGGGCTTGAGTATCGGCAAGGTTGCCCGCCATGCAACCCGAGTGGCCTCTTTAGGCACTGAATCCCGTAGTTAAGGGAATGGGTACCTGACACCGCCATCAGCGGGGCAGTGCGTCACAGTTGCGCCAGGACGTGGCGGTTCACTATCGCCGCATTGATCAGAAGGGGAAAGCCATGAAGTGTGTATGGATGAGTGCAGCGACGCTATTGTCGACATTGTTGTCTGGCGTGGCGCATGCACAAGCGCTGCCGTATCCCGTGCTTTTCGTCACTCAGTTTCCGATCACTGATGACTTCACAGCGATCGGCTCGGTGTTCGGCAATCATCGCGGCAGCATCGATCTGGCCGGGCGTGGCGGCGACCTGTATATCCGCTATGTCGATGGCAGCCTGCGCAACCTGACTCTGGAGGCGGGTTACGGCAATACAGGGCAACAAGGCGCAGACTCGATTGCCGTTCGAGATCCTGCGGTCTCATGGGATGGCAGCAAGGCTATTTTCAGCATGGTCATCGGTGCCCCGACCCAGCAATACCAACAGCTGGAATCCTGGTTCCAGCTCTATGAAGTCAGCGGCCTCGGCCAGGGCCAGACGGCGGTCATCACCAAAGTTGCAAATCAACCACTGAATCGCAACAACGTCAGCCCGATATACCTGAGCGACGACAGCCTGCTGTTTGTCAGTGACACGCCACGCAACGGTGCCGATCATCTGTATCCGCAACTTGACGAGTACGAGGAAGCGCCAACCCCAACCGGGCTCTGGCATCTGCAGCCGACCAGTGGGAAACTGGAACTTCTGCAGGTATCAGTTTCCGGATCGTTCAATCCGATCGTCGACAGCTACGGGCGGATCCTGTTCACGCGCTGGGATCATCTGCAGCGCGACCAGCAAAATGACGATTCCAGCAACAGCTATGGAATTTTCAACTACTCAGGTGAGGGTAGTGCGTCAGTGCCGACGATTGACCGCAGCGAGATCTTTCCTGAGCCGCGAATCACAGTGCCCGGAAGCGGCGTCAATGGGTTGACGATCAATCATTTCTTCCCTTGGATGATCAATCAGGACGGCAGCGGCGAGGAAACTCTCAACCATGTCGGCCGCCACGAGCTGCATTCGTATTTCGACCGCAGCTTCAATGACGATCCTGCGTTGGTCGAGTTCATTCCGCCGCCGCGCAACAACATGCTCAATATTCTTCAAATACGTGAAGATCCGACTACGCCAGGGCGCTATGTCGGTATCGACGCTCCCGAGTTCTATACGCATGCGGCGGGTCAAATCATCCGCATTGACGGTTCGCCCTCACGCAACCCGGCGACGATGACGGTTGAATACCTCAATCCGCGCAGCAATACGGGTTTCTATCAAGGCACGGCCGGGGATCCGGTGCCTGCGGACTTCAGCGGTCATTTTCGCAACCCGCTGCCGCTTTCGGATGGCAGCATGATTGCTGCGTATACGAGTGAGTCCCGCGGCGCCGGAAACGATGGCACGCGCGCCAGTCCGGATCCTCGGTACGACTTCCGCCTCAAGCGACTGGCGCCCGGCAGCGGAGGTTTTCTCGTTCCGCTGGAGAACTTGACCAGCGGCATCAGCAAGAGCGTCAGCTATTGGGATCCTGATGTACTGGTCAGCTACAGTGGTCCGTTCTGGGAGTTGTCTCCGGTCGAAGTGCGCGCGCGCACTGTGCCGCCGACCACGCAAATGATGCTGCAGGCTCCCGAGCAGAATGCGTTCAATCTCGAAGGCGTCGATCCACAACAATTCCGTACTTATCTTCGTGCCAACGGGCTTGCCCTCATCGTCATGCGCAACGTGACCACGCGGGATCGGGCCGACAAGCAACAACCCTACAATCTTCGCGTGCCGGGCGGCACTCAGACCACCGCTGCCGGTGGGGGACTCATCTACGACATCGCCCACATGCAATTTTTCCAGGGCGACCAGATTCGAGGTGTTGGCGGATCTGCAACGCCAAGTCAAGGCCGTCGGGTGCTTGCGCAGGTCCTGCACGATGGACCGACATTGGTCGCGAACCTGCCGAATCCATCAGGTCCTGCGGGCAGTGTTCCGATTTCTGCTGACGGCTCGGTCGCCTTGTTCGTGCCCGCGCGACGCGCTCTGGCTTGGCATTCGACGAGCCCGACCGGAGTGCCGGTTGTGCGTGAACGCTACTGGATTTCGTTCCAACCCGGCGAGATCCGCGCTTGCGATGGCTGTCATGGTGTCAATCAGGACAATCAGGCCACACCGCCTTCGCCGCCGGCGCAGAACACTTCGATCGCCTTGCGCGAATTGCTTGCGCGCTGGCGCAACAAGCAGGTCGACTTGATTTTCACCAATGGTCTGGAGACCCGTTGAGAAAAACGAGAAATTGTTCCTGCCATTTCCCGCCAGAAGTCCGGCGCAAGGCCTGGCGAAAGTGCTCTTCAAGCGATTGATCCAGACCAGGCAACCCCGTTCATGGTTCGACAGGCTCACCACGAACGGAAGTTGTTCAGGCCTTCCTCGGATCAAAATAGCGCAAAGTTGATATTTTCCGCGCGTTCGCGTCGTTCGAGCAGACTCATGTCAGCGTGATTGATCATGCGCAGGTCGAGTAGCTCATACGGAGCGCCGACTCGTGAATCCTTGAGGCTGGCTGCGTCGAAACTCAGATTGATGGCACTTTTGCCTGCGTCGAGCCAGGCGGCGGAATGGTCGACGGCTGCAAGTCAAAGTCGCGGCGGCATGTTTGCGGTCAGGGCGAACCTCGACGAAGACGATTGTTGCGTTGCAATCCGCTCAGACTTCGAGTGAGGCCAAGTCGCCCTTTTCCTCAAGCCAGCTTTTGCGATCCGAGGCGCGCTTCTTTGACAGCAGCATATCCATGATCTTGGTCGTGCCATCGTCGCCGTCTTCAATTGCGCCGACGGTCAGCTGGACGAGGCGACGCGTATCCGGATTGATCGTCGATTCGCGCAGCTGGCTTGGGTTCATTTCGCCGAGGCCCTTGAAGCGCGTGACATTGATCGCGCCGCGGATCTTCTCGCGTTCAATGCGTTCGAGGATCGCATCGCGTTCGGATTCATCGAGGCAATAGAACATCTGCTTGCCGACATCGACACGGAACAAAGGCGGCATCGCGACGAACACATGGCCTTCGCGCACGAGTGCCGGAAAGTGTTTGACGAACAATGCCGAGAGCAGCGTCGCAATATGCAAACCGTCGGAGTCGGCGTCGGCGAGGATGCAGACCTTGCCATAGCGCAGTCCCGCGATGTCGTCCTTGCCCGGATCGCAGCCGATCGCGACGGCGAGGTCATGCACTTCCTGCGATGCGAGCACACTGCCCGATTCGACTTCCCAGGTGTTGAGGATCTTGCCGCGCAACGGCAGGATCGCCTGGAAATCCTTGTCACGCGCTTGTCGCGCGGAGCCACCTGCCGAGTCGCCCTCGACGAGAAACAGTTCGGTGCGTGAGAGATCACTTGATGCGCAGTCGGCAAGCTTGCCGGGCAGGGCGGGGCCCTGGGTGATCTTCTTGCGCACGATCTGCTTTTCAGCCTTGAGTCGCATGGCCGCGCGCTCGATCGCGAGCTGGGCAATCTTCTCGCCTATTTCCACATGCTGATTCAGATACAGCGAGAAGCCGTCGTGCGCGGCGCTCTGTACAAGACCAGCCGCATCGCGCGACGACAGGCGTTCCTTGGTCTGCCCCGAGAACTGCGGTTCCTGCATGCGCAGCGAGAGGACGAAGCACAGGCGATCCCAGACATCTTCCGGCGCGAGTTTGACTCCGCGCGGCAGCAAGTTCCGGAAGTCGCAGAATTCGCGCAACGCTTCGGTCAATCCCGTGCGTAGCCCATTGACGTGGGTGCCGCCTTGCGCGGTTGGAATCAGGTTGACGTAGCTTTCCTGAGTCAGCTCGCCCTCGGACAACCATGCAATCACGAAATCGACGGCGCTCTTTTCGCGTTTCTGTGCGCCGATAAATAGCTCGGCAGGTAGTCGTTCGATATCGCCGAGCATCGAGCGCAGATAGTCGCGCAGGCCATCTTCGTAGAACCAGGTAATTTCTTCGCCGCTTGCTTCGTCGTTGAGCTTGACGCTCAAGCCTGCGCAGAGCACAGCCTTGGCGCGCAGCACATGCTTGAGTTTGCTCAGCAGGATTTTCGGCGTATCGAAGTATTTCGGGTCAGGCCAGAAATGCACGCTTGTGCCGGTGTTCTTCTTGCCGACCGTACCGACCACTTCGAGCGGCGAGGTGCGGTCACCATTCCTGAATTCCATGCGATGGATTTCACCATCTCGGCGGATCATCACTTCGACTTTGGTCGATAGCGCGTTGACCACCGAAACACCGACACCATGCAGGCCGCCCGAGAATTCATAGTTGCGATTCGAGAACTTGCCACCTGCATGCAGGCGCGTGAGGATCAGCTCGACACCCGGAATACCTTCTTCCGGATGGATATCGACCGGCATGCCGCGGCCGTCGTCACTCACCGACACCGAGCCGTCGGCATGGACAATAACTTCAATCGATTTCGCGTGTCCGGCGAGAGCCTCATCGACCGAGTTGTCGACGACTTCCTGGACGAGGTGATTCGGGCGCGAGGTATCGGTGTACATGCCCGGACGACGCTTGACCGGGTCGAGGCCTGAAAGAACCTCGATATCTGCTGCGTTGTAACGACTGCTCATTGGACTGGGGCGTGTGGGGTGACCGCCCATGTTGGCCGCATCGGTCAAAGCTGGCAAGCGGGTTTGCGGCTGAGAATCGGGAATAGAGAGTCGGGAATCGGCAAAGCGCGCTTCGTGGGAAGCGGCTTCAGTCGTAGTGGTTCTGCTCGATCAGGATGAAGAGACAGCATCGCGGCTGAAGCCGCTTCCCACAGATCCCCATTCCCGACTCCCCATTCTCCATTCCCGGCTCTCCAACCTCGCAGCCAACGTCGTTAGCCGGTAGAATACGGTTTTCCTGCGGATCGATTGTCCATGACCCCCCTGATTTTCGTGACCGGAGGCGTGGTGTCCTCGCTTGGCAAGGGCATTGCGGCGGCGTCTCTGGCTGCCATTCTCGAATCGCGCGGTTTGCGCGTGACGATGATGAAGCTGGACCCCTACATCAATGTCGATCCGGGCACGATGAGCCCGTTCCAGCACGGCGAGGTCTACGTCACCGACGACGGTGCCGAAACTGATCTTGATCTGGGTCACTACGAGCGTTTCGTCAGCACCCGCCTGACCGGCAAGAACTCGATCACGACCGGCAAGATCTACGAAAGCGTGATCGCCAAGGAGCGCCGTGGCGACTATCTCGGCGCGACCGTACAGGTCATCCCGCACATCACCGACGAGATCAAGCACCGCATCTACGAAGCAACCAGCGGCTACGACGTCGCCCTGGTCGAAATTGGCGGTACGGTCGGCGATATCGAATCGCTGCCGTTTCTGGAAGCCATCCGTCAGATCCGTATCGAGCACGGCCCCGAAATGTCGATGTTCATGCATCTGACGCTTGTGCCTTATATCAAGGCCGCCGGCGAGATCAAGACCAAGCCGACCCAGCATTCAGTCAAGGAACTGCGCTCGATCGGTATTCAGGCGGATGTGCTGCTCTGCCGTTGTGAGCAGCCGTTGCCGCAATCGGATCGGCGCAAGATCGCCATGTTCACAAACGTGCCCGAAAAGGCCGTGATCAGCGCGATCGATGTCGACGTCATCTACAGCCTGCCGCTTTGGTTGCATCAGCAGGGGCTCGACGACATCGTTCTTGATCGTTTGAACTTGAAAGCCAAGCCCGCCGATCTGTCCCAATGGAAGGCCGTCGTCGAGGCGATCGAGAATCCAAGGGATGAGGTCACGATCGCGATCGTCGGCAAATATGTCGAACACAAGGATGCCTACAAGTCGCTCGGCGAAGCGTTGCGTCATGGTGCGCTCAAGCAACACACGCGGGTCAACCTGCGTTGGGTCGAGTCTGAAGACGTCGAGCGTCGCGGTGGCGAGGCGCTCAAGGATGTCGATGGCATCCTGGTTCCTGGCGGTTTCGGCAAACGTGGTTTCGAAGGCAAGATTGGCGCGGCCAAATACGCGCGTGAAAATCGCGTTCCGTATTTCGGCATCTGCTACGGCATGCATGCGGCGGTCGTCGAGTTTGCGCGAAATGTGGCCGGTCTCGAAAACGCCAATTCGAGCGAGAACGATCGCGCCTGCAAGGATCCGGTG
The DNA here is from genome assembly GCA_038234445.1 of Lysobacterales bacterium. Lineage (GTDB taxonomy): Bacteria > Pseudomonadota > Gammaproteobacteria > Xanthomonadales > Rhodanobacteraceae > Dokdonella. The sequence continues at coordinate 705 of JBBQTY010000048.1, read as the reverse complement.
ATCGCCCTGATCACCGAATGGACAACGAGTTCAGGAGAGGTCGAGAAGCGCGATGAGAGTTCGGGTCTCGGCGGCACCATGCGCCTCGGTGCACAGGAGTGCCGACTCAAGGCCGGTACGCTCGCACGCGAGCTTTACGGCCAGGATGTGATTCGCGAACGTCATCGGCACCGCTACGAGTTCAACAACCACTATCGGCAGAAATTCAAGGATCTCGGCCTCGTCATATCGGGCAAGTCAATGGATGATCTGCTCGTCGAGATGATCGAGCTCGCCAACCATCCGTGGTTCATCGCGTGTCAGGCGCATCCTGAGTTCACCTCGACACCGCGAGATGGCCATCCGTTGTTTATCGGCTTTATCCGCGCCGCGCGTGAGTTCAAAGCTGTCCGCGATGCGCCGGCCGTCGACGATGTTGTAACAGCCAAGATGGGAGCCACTGCGTGAAACTCTGCCATTTCGAGGTCGGCCTCGATCAACCGTTGTTCCTGATCGCCGGCCCCTGCGTGATCGAGTCGGAGCAACTTGCTCTCGATACGGCCGGGCAACTCAAGGAAATCACTACGCGCCTCGGCATTCCTTTCATCTACAAGTCGAGCTTCGACAAAGCCAACCGCACCTCGATCAGTGGCCATCGTGGTCCCGGTATCGAGGAGGGGCTGCGTATTCTCTCGGAAGTGAAGCGCCAGATCGGCGTGCCGGTGC